>NZ_ASSB01000016.1:0-8011 GCF_000520755.1 Paenibacillus sp. 1-18 | reverse complement strand
CCAGATCGGCTGGAACGCTGCCGTTTTGCGATACGATCCACTGCCGAACTGAGTCTACCGCGCCCTTGCGTACCTTTCGTCCATCGGTCAGATCCAGACCACTCATCCGGGTTTCCGCCTTGAACTCGATAAAGGCTCCGCCTGCCGCCAAAGATTCATCCAGCGTGTACTCCTGCTTGCGCATCAATTCCAGCACCGAGCGTCCCTCGGGCGTCTCATCCTTCATAGAGCTCATCGCTGCCCACTTCACTAGCTCTGCCTTCTCCACGCCCCCTACAGGCACGAATTCACTCGCCATCCGGTTCCCGAAGGTGATGGTACCCGTTTTGTCGAGAATCATCGTGTTGATGTCCCCGGATGCCTCTACCGCCTTGCCTGACATCGCCAGCACGTTAAACTGGGTAACCCGGTCCATACCGGCAATCCCAATAGCGGACAGAAGCCCTCCAATCGTGGTCGGAATCAGACAAACCAGCAACGAAATCAAGACTGGTACAGGCAAATTGATGTTAAAATGACGGGCAATCGGAGCCAGCGTGACCACCACGATCAAAAAAATAATCGTTAAGCTGATCAGCAGCGTGTTCAGCGCAATTTCATTCGGCGTTTTTTGCCGCTGCGCCCCTTCCACGAGCGAAATCATTTTATCAATAAACGTTTCGCCTGGCTCTGTTGTAATCCGCACTTTAATGCGGTCACTCACGACCCGTGTCCCGCCCGTTACCGAGCAAAAATCACCGCCCGATTCCTTGATCACTGGAGCCGATTCTCCCGTAATCGCGGATTCATCCACTGAGGCAAGACCTTCAATAACCTCACCATCACTCGGAATCATCTCGCCCTGGGACACCATCACAATGTCACCTTTGCGAAGTTCAGTCGAGCTGACCACCTGAAGCTCATCCCCGACAAGCTTGTTGGCTTGTGTATCCTGCTTGGATTTTTTCAAAGAGGCCGCTTGCGCCTTGCCTCGTCCCTCCGCAAGCGCTTCGGCAAAATTGGCAAAAAGCAGCGTGAACAGCAGAATAATAAAAACCGCTAGATTAAAGCCCATTTCGTTGCCAGTTCCAAAATAACCGGGAAACAGCAGCATGAGCAGCACGACCAGTGTACCGATCTCCACGACGAACATGACAGGATTTTTCATCATGATCATCGGATTTAATTTCATAAAGCTATCCTTGATCGCATGCTTCAAGATGCTTTTATCCAGCATGCGTTTACGTTGTTCCTTCATGATCAAGCACCCCGTTCATCCATTCTCATTTTCTTCTTCATGCTATTCTTCATCACATGGTCAAAAATTCAGCTACAGGCCCCAATACGATGACTGGCAAAAAGGTCAACGCACCAATCAACAGGACAACTCCGATCAGGATAGCCCCAAACAGCTTGTTGTCCGTGCGAAGTGTGCCCGTCGTCACCGGAGTCGGCGCTTTGGCATTCAATGAAGCCGCAACAGCCAACAGTGCAACCATAGATACATACCGTCCAAAGAACATCACTACGCCTGTCATAATGTTCCAAAACACGTTGTTATCCGCAAGACCTTCGAATCCCGAACCGTTATTTGCCGCAGAGGACGCATATTCATAAAGCACCTGAGTCAGCCCATGATATCCGGGGTTTGTGACCGCATCATATCCCCAATGACTCATAAATGCGAGCGCAGTCGGGGCCAGAATGAGAAACGGGTGTACCAGAATGGCAATCGCAATTAGCTTCATTTCCTTGCCTTCAATTTTCCTACCCATAAATTCCGGGGTTCTTCCGACCATCAGTCCGCATATAAACACACCCAGAATCGCGTACATCAGCATGTTCATCAGCCCGACACCCTTGCCGCCGAAAATGACGTTTAGCATCATTTCACCCAAAGCAGCCATACCACCCAGCGGGGTCAGAGTGTCATGCATATTATTGACCGAGCCCGTCGTTGCCGCTGTCGTCACCGCAGTGAATAATGCCGATTGTCCAATGCCAAAGCGCACCTCTTTCCCTTCCATACTTCCTTGAGAAGCATCCACACCCAGCGCCTGTATCAGTGGATTCCCCGTCTTCTCAGATACGTACGTAATGGACAGAAAAATGAGGAACAATACCATCATCGAGCTAAAAATAATCCAGCCCTGCTTGCGATTACGGGCAAACAATCCAAAGGTATACGGCAGCGAAGCCGGCATCACCCACATAGCCAAAATTTCCAGCACGTTCGTCCAGGGACTTGGATTCTCAAAAGGATGCGCAGAGTTGGCTCCCGCATAACCGCCTCCATTCGTACCTAAATGCTTGATGGATTCCAAGGAAGCAATCGGCCCCAAAGCAATCTGCTGCTGTGTTCCGCTCAGCGTCGTAACATTCGCCGTAGGCTGTAGCGTCTGCGGTACCTTCAATCCAACCAGCACCAGCGTGAGCACAAAGGCAAGCGGCAGGAAAATCCGTATAATCGCCTTGATAAAATCTTGAAAAAAATTGCCCATTCCTTCACCGCGCCGCGTCAATCCTCTCATAAAAGCCGCAGCAACAGCAAATCCGGAAGCAGCCGAAGTGAACATCATCATCGTGACAAACGCCATCTGTGTCAGATACGTAAGTCCGCTTTCTCCACTATAATGCTGGAGATTCGTATTGGTCATAAAGCTGATCACCGTGTTAAAAGTCAATGAAGCTTCCATATTGCCGTTCCCAGCCGGATTGCCGGGAAGCATTCCTTGCAAACGCAACAACACATAGCTGATGATTACCAGCACGACATTGGTAGCAAGAAAGCTCATAACATACGTAGTCCAGCGCATACTCCCCAGCTTCTTCAAGCCTACAATCTTATAAATCAGCTTTTCCGTTCCGCCAAAAATCCGATCCGTCCGATTCGGTTCATTCGAGAATACATGATACATATAAGTGCCCACTGGCTTTACCAAGAGCAGCAATATGACAATCACAATCCCAATTTGCAGCAGCTCCATCCTCTATTCCTCCTTCAAAATGCTCCTGCGTGTGTAGAACAACAGACCTGACTCAGACCACCAATCGAATGCACACGTTTACGCCAAACCGCCATCTGTGAAGCCTGATCCATGATCTGCTGTTCTTGTCCGCTTCATCTTATAGCTGATTAGAACTTTTCAGGGTTCAGGAGCGCGTAGATTAAATACACCAACACCATAGCCGTGAGCGCAAGCACAACAATCATCCTTTTCGCCCTCCTTTAGAGGTCTGCGCATCACACCAGCGTACAAATAGCAGTATCGCTCCATAACTCACAGCCAGCACGAGCAGCATGTATATATCCATCATGTTCAAGCCCTCCCGTATAAAAAATCATAAAACAACTATGTTATAAGCGCTTATCCGTTCAGCAGAAAACCCACCTCTCCGTTCAATGTGTAAATCACATGATCCGCTCCCAATCCCCGATAAATTCCTTGTGGATTGCAGCCGTGCGTGATGACATAGATCAAATCTGATGTCAGTGGCCGACATATTTGCAGGAAACGGCAAGTCAGATTCAAGCTGTTTTCGAACAAATACACGCTGCCAATTTCTTTTTTGGGAAAATTCCATTTTCCCGCTTGCATCGTATTGATGCGTACAATGTGCTCCACACCCATTTTTTTGAGCTGTCGTTCCTCCTGAGCGCTATTGGTGAGTACCGCAAACGCCAGTTTTTTGAACATGAGCAACTTCACAAAACTTCTGCCCGCTTCATTCGGTGCAGTGACAATAATTAACCGACCTTCCATCAGTAGCTCCTCTCCCGGTATAAAAAGACAACAAAAAGAAGCCGAAGGAAAAAGGCTTTCCTCCGGCTTCTTACATATCCATGATAAAATAAACCATGGCTGCACACGGCGGTTTGTTGCCTCTCCCTGTACGCTTACGAGGTTAGCTGTCGGATTTGGACGTGAGAGTCGCCCTATTTCTGGCACTTGGCCAGAAAATTCACCCCATGAGACCACGGCTTCCAGAGCCTAATTAATCCCGATTGGTTCCCCCGCTCTTGCATTTGCAAAATTCAGCGCTTAAATAATTCGTTGCTGCATTCATTCTTGTTAATTGAAATTACGTCTTGAATCATACACCCGCACAAGGAACACTGTAAAGCTCACCTGTGGGGTTATAATCGTTCTTTGGAGCACAAAAGATCAATAATAACGCTTACAAAATGACTATGCTTCTCCCATCTCCTTGAATCTCTGTTTTTCACCCCTTTTTAAAAATGAAAGGCATGTCAATATTGGCGTAATGGGACGAGTTTTGTCCTTTTATTGTAAAAGCGAAAGTAAATGTGCTATATGCACCAGATAAACGCCGATTGAGCCTGCTTTTACGATGAGAAGCACAGCAATTCGCTCTATTTGCTGCGCAATTTACCGTTTTGAACAAAATGCGATTTTACAATAACAAAACACACGTTACATCTATTGCGACTTGCAACTCCGGTAAGCTGGCAGAAGATATTGAAAAGCTCTTGCGGGATAAATAAGATTCGTTTAAAACAAAAAAAGCACCCCTTCACGCAAAACGTGTCAGGATGCTTTTTTGGGTTATTGCTATTTGTAATCATGTCTTACATATAATGCGGTCGAGAGGACTCGAACCTCCACGGGCGTACGCCCACTACCCCCTCAAGATAGCGTGTCTGCCATTCCACCACGACCGCAAATCATAATGTTTTGAGGCAACGGATTTATTATACTCCCATAGCTTATATTTGTAAACCCAATTTTAATAATTATTTTATATGTAATATTAAGTAACATATAAAAGCTATAAAATATTTAATTTGACATTTTAGCAATATAAATGTGAATATATATTACATGAAACTTTAATAAATTCTAATAAACTGATTTTAAGGTTAAATAATATAACATCATTACTCATCTCAAGGAGGCGAACCACCCTGCATAAAGGCAATCGCTTACTAAATTACGCATTATTGTTGGACTCTTCCCTACCCGTCGGCGGCTTTACCCGTACTTACGGATTGGAGGAACTATTCCGAAACGGGCGCTTGACCTGTCTGCAAGACCTGGAACATTATATGCGGAACGACTTGTATCCTCAATTCACAACGCTTGACGGCATGGCCATCAAAAGCCTGTATGTCGCCATTCAACAGGAGGATGGCTGGCGTATCGCTCTTATTGATAAGCTGCTGCATACCCAACGTTCCTCTCTACAGCACGCGAAAGAGTCACGTCTGTCTGGTCAGCGTCTGATCAAGCTTGCCAAAGCGCTCTATCCTTGGCTTGAATTTGACCAGCTTGAAGCCATACTTATTCAATACAGCGCAATTGGTACACTCGCTACTGTTCATACCTGGATTAACCTGCTCCTTGGAAATGATGTGGAGCAGACTATTCACGGCTATCTTGCCGCAGCAGTATCCTTCTGTGTCGAAGATGCTTCCAAGCTGCTAAATACACCATACGAGGAAAAAAATCCTCTCATCGAGCGCATGACCGACGAATTGCTCATCACCTGGAAAAAGTTCAACGTGTCTGGGTCAGCTACATTTCAGCACGAACTGCTTCATAAACATTGGTCCAGCTCCTACATTACTCAGCCGCCTTATATGAGCCGTAAAAGCCGACTGAATGAAGCAGGGCTGTTTCCCTCCCCCGGCTTACCCAAACGCCTTCCAGCATCCCCCTGATGCATCGCTTGACCAGTCCAGTCTAGCGCCAACACTAAAAGCACTCTACCGCTTTCCTCAAGTGGCAGAGTGCTTTTTATCCAAGCATAACCGCAATTCCACACCATTAACAGGCTCTAAATGAATGATTCAGGTCATCTAATACTTCAGGATTTTGCAAATCCTCACTTATTTAAGTGATTAGTTTAATGAAATAACGTATTTACGATTGTAAAAACACGTATAAAAGTGTATTATGGTTTTAGATGGTTAATTCTAACATGTTTACTGATGATTATTATAACACACCAATTATTCCGCAAGAATCCGTAAGGGGCGATTTCTCTTGAATAACAAAATGCCTGTCACCTCCTTCGGGTGGGCCATCAAACAACGGCTTGTCGAACTCCGATTGGATCAGAAAACATTTTGCGAGACACACAACATTCCGCCTTCACGTTTATCCAATCTGATTCATGGCACCCGCAAAGCACAAAGGCACAGAAAACAAGTTGCTGCAATTCTGAATATCGACGATAACGACTATAAGGAGGCACCACCGCTCTAAAACCAGCATGCAAGGGTTCCAGTTACATATATGGCACTCCATATATTCCTACAACCCCAAAAAAACTCGTAATTCGAACCCGCCAGTCCGTTTTACGGGTTTTCAATCCTGGGTAGTCTCCTTCTCCAGTAAAAGGATCATTCTGGCTTTGTTTTATTATTCTCTTTTTTTTGCTTACGGTATTTTGCAAACTCAACATATTCTAAAATAAAATTCTGTTCCTCCGCTTCCAGATCTTCTGCCTGGCAATTCAATGGCCCCATCACCCCAAAAAAATAAGCAGCCTTTTGCTCCTGGAGTACGCCTTCCCCCGGCTTGATCCCTTTCATTAACCAGTCGAGCGATACGTTAAAAAAGTCCGAGATCTGAATTAGATGCATCGTACCCGGCGTTGTTTTCCCTCTTCTCCAGTCCCCAAGATTCCCTGAACTGATTTTAAGCTTTTCACAAAACGCCTTTTTGGTCATTCCCCGATCCTTAATCAAAGCTTCAATCCGCTGATAAATAGTTTGATCTCCCACAATATTTCCCCTCCGACACCATAACTTTTACTTATGAAATATCAACTCAAGCCTCAAGCAAATCATTATTCGGCATTTGAATTGCCGTGTTTTTTCTCTTTACGAAAACGAGTAAATTCAATATACTCAAGTATAAAATCCTTTTCCGCCTCACTTAGCGGTTCCCCCTGGCAATTCAGTTGCCCTGAAGCCTCAAAAAAATAAGGGTCTTTCGACTCCTTTAGCGCCTCACCCCGCACATCTCGCCCCAGCATGATCCAATCCAGACTAGCATTAAAAAACGAAGCGATTTCAAGGAGTTTATTCGTGCCCGGCGTCGTTTTTCCTCTTTTCCAATCTCCAAAGTTCCCCGTACTAATACCCAACTGCTCGCAGAACGCTTTTTTGGTCATTCCCCGTTCCTTGATAAGGTGCTCAATACGTTGGTAAATAGATTGCATAGAAGCTCCTTCCTCCCTAGCAGACTCTCAAATAACGATATCATGTCCCCTGTTCCCATTTCAAAGATGCGTGTGCCAAAATTGCCGAATTATGTATGTTGATTTTCATTATACCACAATATGCAACAAAAACCGCTCATTTTCCGAAGAAAACGGCGGTCTTTAGTCAGCTCTTGTACACCAATTACGGAGTAGAGTTGTCGATTTTAAGTAAAATCTGCTTCAATTCATTTAGAGTTTCGCTCAAGTGCAATAATTCTTCTTCTGGCAAAAACACCAGTTTCTCTTGAATTTTATTGGAAAAGGTATGAAATACCTGTTCACAAAAAGCGTCGCCTTCTTCTGTAATAGCCACATTCACGACTCTGCGATCCGAGTCACACGACTGGCGGTCAGCCAGCCCATGCTCCACCAGCTTATCCAGAAGAGGAGTCATGTTCGGACGCGAGACATTAAGCTGTTTGGACAAATCCGATACGGTAGACGAGCGCACTTCTCGCAGCAGTAGTAATACCTGAAAGTTGTTCGGCGACAAATGTAAAGGGAAATCAAGCGGACCGTAGGTGAAAAATTTCTTCTTCACAATCGGAAACAAGCCCAAAATATTTTCTGATATATTTCCTAACAGTTGAGTGTCCATATTTTTCACCGTCACTTCATAAGTTTATACTTATCATTTTATAACATTATGGCGTTATATTATACTACGGAATCATTATTTCTTCATAATCATTACTTTATACATCACTAAACAAACAAAAAAAAGCCTCTACCGCGAGAGACTTTTCCGTTTATTCCATTGATGCGGTCGAGAGGACTCGAACCTCCACGAGCGTACGCT
>NZ_ASSB01000015.1:0-629 GCF_000520755.1 Paenibacillus sp. 1-18 | reverse complement strand
GTACATCCGTTCATAGCCTGCTTCGCCAGCCGCAAACGGGTTAGGTACAAATTTCTCAGCCGTCAGCTCTGGACGATCCAGATAACCACGGGCCAGACCCGGACCGGACACGCACAGCTCACCCGCTACGCCTACCGGAGCCAGATGTCCATGTGCATCCACCATGTATACCCGGTGATTTGGCATAGGGCGTCCGATGGAAATCAGTTGTCCCGCTCTCTCATCCTCGGATACCGGCCAGATCGACGTCGCTACCGAGTTTTCGGTTGGACCGTAGCCATTGTAATACGCCACCTGATCCTTCCATTTGTAGACCAGCTCTGTTGAAGATGCTGAACCCGCAGTAAACAGAATACGCAGGTTTGGCATCCGTTCTGGCTCCAGATACACCGCATAGGTCGGCGGCAAGGCTACCACGGTGATTTGGTGATCCGCCATATATTGCTCAAACCGCTCGTAGTTCAAAATCGTCTCTGTCGTTGGCACATATAACGTGGCTCCACAGAACAGCGCCTGGAAGATTTCCCAGCAAGCCGCATCAAACGAATAGCTGGCGAACAGCAACGCATGATCCAACGAATTGATCCGAAGTGTCTGATCAAAATATGTTTTCAGATTGCACAGCCCGT
>NZ_ASSB01000014.1:0-2471 GCF_000520755.1 Paenibacillus sp. 1-18 | reverse complement strand
TATATTCTGCTTGATTCTATACTCGCAGAATATAATCAACAAAGCACAAGAAATCACAATCATTCCTTAATAAACTTTTAAAGCTTATTCCAACTTGAGCCATGAGTAGGAATGTGCTTGTTTTTTTAAACACAAAACAATGACTTGCCATCCCTCCCCATCAGAGTTAACATACACACACTCAAACCACGGGAGGGGAAATACCCTATGTCAAATTGGCCAGATTGGTTTCAAGAAGCATTACGCCAACGATTTTATCAATTAGAACTTACTAGTGAACAACAGGCTTCATGTTCATCAGAAGATGAACATCTATTTACTCAAATGAATCAATTCAAAATGAATCAAAACGAGGATATTCAACATCTGCTATCTCAATGGGAAGAAGCAATTGGTTATCAGATAAGCCAACACAAACAGTCCATCTATATGGAAGGAGTAAAAGACGGGATTCGATTGATCCTTCCCGTCATACAACCCACAGTTACTCGTTAGTCTATTGATCGCATCATTAGCCTATGATTTTGTTAGTCTCTAAATTCATTTAACAATGATCTATTAATCTTATATGATTTCATCAATGCTCATTCCATTCTTCAAGGTAAAAACAAAATGCGCTGATGAGAGAATCGTGATCTTCTCCACCAACGCATTAAATAGGTTATCGTCAAATTGTTCCAGTATATCTTGTGAGTCTGTAAAATATATTGTGTAAACTCTCAAACCCACATTAAAATGGAAGTAAGAGAAAGGTTGGGAGAACACTATGGGACTCTGGTCAAAACAGCAACTTCGGGAATTCATTAAAGAGAACAATTTAGTCACTGCACAGGATGCGCAGAATGCGTTAAAAGATCTATTTGCAGAGACGATTCAGGAGATGCTGGAAGCCGAAATGGATACCCATTTGGGCTATGGAAAGCATGAGGTAAAGGCCGAGCTTACCCCGAACAGCCGCAACGGAAAGAGTCGTAAAACAGTAGTCAGCGAGTACGGCGAACAGGAAATCAGCATCCCTCGAGATCGCCTGGGTGAGTTTGAGCCACTGGTTGTCAAGAAGCATCAATCGAACGTAACCGGCATCGAAGAGCAAATTATTGCCCTGTATGCCAAAGGGATCAGCACGAGGGAAATCCAAGATCATTTGGGACAGATGTACGGTATTGAGGTCTCTCCTACGCTCATTTCCAATGCCACGAATAAGATTGTGCCTCTCATTAAAGAATGGCAGAGTCGGCCTCTGCAAGGCGTTTATGCAGTTGTTTATCTGGATGCCATTCACTTCAAAGTAAAGCAAGACGGGGCCATTATTAACAAGGCAGCCTACATGGTCATTGGCATCGATCTGGACGGAAATAAGGATGTCTTAGGCATGTGGATTGGCGAGAATGAATCCTCCAAGTTCTGGCTGAGTGTCCTGAATGAACTCAAGAATCGCGGGGTTCAGGACATACTCATTATCTGCGTAGATAACCTGTCTGGATTTTCTCAGGCGATTGCGGCCTGCTATCCCCAAACCGAAATCCAAAAGTGTATCATTCACCAGATCCGCAGCTCCACCCGGTACGTTTCGTACAAGGAAATTAAGAAAGTAACTGCCGACTTAAAGCCCATTTATAAGGCAGCAACCGAAGAAGGGGCTTTGCTTGAACTCGACCATTTCGAGGAAGTCTGGGGTACGAAATATCCCCTCATTATCCGCTCCTGGCGGACCAATTGGGAGGAGCTCGCTACCTTTTTCAAGTACCCGCCCGAGATCCGCAAACTCATCTACACGACGAATATGATCGAGAGTTACCACCGGCAGCTTCGTAAAGTGACAAAAGGGAAAAGTATCTTTCCTACCGATGAAGCTCTGCTTAAAATGCTGTATCTAGCCACCGTCGATGTCACTCGAAAATGGACAGGACGTGTCCAGAACTGGGGACAAATGCTCCTCCAATTTTCCGTCTTTTTTCCGGATCGGGTCGGTCAACACTTGCGTTAAAATCACAACTTTCCCCTCGGGGGAAACTATGCCTAAAAGAGCTTACACAAAATTATTGACAGACCCTATCTTGTCGTAAGCTTAGTACTTGATAATTTCATCCACACGTTCCTTGATTTTTTCCTTCTGATCCTCTTCCTCCTCTAGTATCAGCTTCTGTTGTCTTAGCTTGTTTAGCTCATTGGAAAGTCTAGCTATTTCTTCATCATAAACCGTCTCATCCATCTGATTCCGCAGCTTAATATTCACTAATTCCTTCAAGTCGGATTTCAATTGTTGCATCTGCCCTTCGATATCCAATAGCGGTTCTTGCCCTACTTTTCTGGAAAGTGCCGATTCAATATTGGCTTTCAAAGTCTTCATGAATCTTTTTTTGTTTTCATACATCCGGTTGAACAATCGCACAAACGCGGAATGTAAAACTTGTTCATCAACCGATTTGGCATCACAGGCTACTTTACCTTCATTAACATACGTTTTGCAA
>NZ_ASSB01000013.1:0-43468 GCF_000520755.1 Paenibacillus sp. 1-18 | reverse complement strand
GGCGCCAGCCGATGTCGTCTTTAAAGTAACCCGTATCGGCAGTAATGTGGATAAAGAGTTTAACCAGCAGGATTTGGCTGCTATTATTGAGCCTAGAGTGCAGGAAATTTTCCAACTCATTCAGGCGGAAGTTAAGCGCTTGGGTTACACAGAGCTTCCGGGGGGTTATATACTTACCGGAGGTACCGTCTCCATGCCTGGTGTACTTCAGGTGGCACAAAGCGAACTGGCCGCTTCCGTAAGGATCGCCGTACCTGATTTTATCGGTGTAAGGGATCCGGGCTACACGAGCGGAGTTGGCATCTTGCATAATGCCATTCGTTACTATCGCGGAAGATCGACAAGCGTTAGCAACAGTGGCGGAAGTACCAAGAAGCCAACCAACCGAACCAAAAGCAGCAGTCCCACTGTGGAAGGCGAGCAAAAGCAGGGATTGATTGAACGCTTGAAAAATATGTTCAGTGAATTTATATAACGTTCATTGCTAAATATGCCAATCATGGACGGGCCATCCATGCACATTGAGGGGGAGATGGAATAGTATGTTGGAATTTGATTTTGAAATGGAGAGCTTGGCTCAAATTAAAGTGATCGGCGTCGGCGGCGGCGGCAGCAATGCGGTTAACCGGATGATCGAAAATGGTGTTCAAGGTGTGGAGTTCATTACTGTCAATACAGATGCACAAGCACTTCACTTAGCGAAGTCCGAGCATAAGCTTCAGATTGGTGATAAGCTGACTCGCGGCTTGGGTGCTGGTGCTAACCCGGATGTAGGAAAAAAAGCGGCTGAGGAGTCGCGTGAGCTCATTATGAATACGCTCAAAGGAGCCGATATGGTATTCGTTACGGCGGGTATGGGCGGCGGTACAGGAACCGGAGCGGCTCCTGTCATTGCTGAGATTGCCAAGGAATGCGGCGCGTTGACAGTGGGCGTGGTAACACGACCATTCACATTTGAAGGTCGTAAGCGCTCCAATCAAGCTGAGCTTGGCATTGAGGGATTAAAAGAAAAGGTAGACACCTTGATTGTAATCCCGAATGATCGCCTGCTTGAAATTGTGGACAAGAAGACCCCGATGCTGGAAGCGTTCCGTGAAGCGGATAATGTTCTGCGCCAGGCGGTACAAGGTATTTCGGATCTGATCGCTGTACCAGGTTTGATCAACCTTGACTTTGCTGACGTAAAAACGATCATGACAGAGCGTGGCTCTGCTTTGATGGGAATCGGCGAAGCGACTGGTGAAAATCGTGCGGCTGAAGCAGCACGCAAGGCTATCATGAGTCCGTTGTTGGAGACATCCATTGAAGGTGCTCGCGGTGTAATTATGAACATTACTGGCGGTGCTAATTTGTCTCTGTACGAGGTCAATGAGGCAGCAGAAATTGTAACGTCGGCTTCCGATCCGGAGGTTAACATGATTTTCGGTGCTATCATTGACGAAGAGTTGAAGGAAGAGATTAAGGTTACCGTTATTGCAACTGGCTTTGAAGGTAAGCCAAGCCAACCAGCACCGGGACGTAGACCGGCAGCTAACCCGGCAACTTCCGAATCGACGGAAAAAGCCTCTCCTAACTTGCGTCCATTTGGTAATACTCAAAGCAGTGACCAATTGGATATTCCGACATTCTTACGTAACCGTTCACGCAATAATAATAACGATAACTAGTTTGAAATCAGAGAGCCCGCATTCTCCGTGGAGATGTGGGCTTCTTTGTGTTTTCTCTAAGCACGCTTTCGGAGCTTCTCCTCTTTCCGACAAAATTAGTCGATCACCGTCCCCATCGTTAGACAGACTTTGAACAGCATGGCTACTATACTTAAGCCTATCCTGCAAACGCTGGGCGGGTGAATCCTTGGTTGTTTATATCGACTTGATTTTTTTGACCAATTTGTTCATTGATGCTGTATTGCTGATGGTCACCGCCTGGATGAGAAAAATCCGTCCAGTGTGGTGGCGGCTGATTCTTTCGGCTGTGATCGGTGCAATGTACGTGGTCATGATGTTTGTGCCGGAGCTGTCCTTTTTATTTACGTTTCTGATCAAATTGGCATTATCGGTCATTATGCTGCTAGTGGCTTTTGGATTTGGCAGCATGCAAAAGGTTCTTCGGACAATGGGTGCTTTTTACATGATCAATTTTGTAGCTGCAGGCGGAATCTTGGGGGTGCATTATTTTCTTCAAAGTACGGGGGAAATGTTTAATGGCATTTGGTACACCACTTCGGGTGGAATGTCCTTTGAGTTGAAAATTGCATTCTGGTTTATCTTATGCACATTTGTCGGAGTGATGCTTTTCTTCCGTATTGTGCAATCCTCAAAGCAGCGTACAGAAAGGATGAGTGGGTTTTTAGGAGAAGTGCAGGTGTGGATCGGGCAGGATCATATTGAGTGTGCAGGCTTGCTGGATACTGGCAACCAACTGCATGATCCCTTGACCCGAATCCCGGTTATGGTGATGGAGTCCGCCTTGTGGGAAGGGTATTTGCCCTCCTCCTGGCTCCAAAAATGCTCCGAGGGGAATGTTGACCAATTGGTAATGGAGCTGGGGAACGAATCGTTCAGCTGGCAGGATCGTATCCGCCTTGTTCCCTATCGAGGGATCAACCGCAGCCATTCCTTTATGCTTGCACTCAAACCGGATCGGGTGGAAGTGTTCATGAATGGGACTCGTTTTGTACAGGACCGAGTACTGATTGGCTTGGATGGTGGGACCTTGTCGGCAGAGGGCAAATACCGTGCGATTATTCACCCGGATGTGACGGCACACGAAGAAGGCTGTACTGATATGAGCCAGAAGGGGGATGCGCGTCTTAGCGAGCCATTACAGGCTCAGGAGCGTGAAACGAAGGTACAGAATGAGGCTTGAAGGAGACGAAATGAGATTTGGCACCATTTTAAAATTCAAAAGGGGGAGCATGGTATGCGGGAACATGTGAAATTAAAAATGAAAATCAGGCTAGCTTTGCAATTGCAATATTATCGTATTTTATTTTTATTTGGCCTAAAAAGTGAAGAAATTTATTACATTGGCGGCAGCGAGGCGCTCCCCCCACCGTTGACGAGAGATGAGGAAGAGTATTTGCTCGGAAAGCTTTCTTCTGGAGATGCAGCTGTACGATCCATGCTAATTGAACGGAATTTGCGTTTAGTCGTGTATATTGCCCGTAAGTTTGAAAATACGGGGATCAACATTGAGGATCTCGTATCCATCGGTGCCATAGGACTGATCAAGGCAGTGAACACTTTTGATCCCGAAAAGAAAATCAAGCTTGCCACCTACGCTTCAAGATGCATTGAAAATGAAATTTTGATGTATTTGCGTCGCAATAGCAAAACGAGAACAGAAGTTTCTTTTGATGAACCCCTGAATATTGATTGGGATGGTAATGAATTACTGCTTTCCGACGTGATGGGTACGGAAAATGATACCATTTACCGCAATATTGAGGAGCAGGTAGACCGTAAATTGCTGCATAAGGCGTTGGATAAGCTGACAGATCGAGAGCGTTTAATTATGGAGCTGCGCTTCGGCTTGCAGGACGGAGAAGAGAAGACACAGAAGGATGTTGCTGACCTGCTGGGTATCTCGCAATCGTATATTTCACGTCTGGAAAAACGAATTATAAAGCGCTTACGAAAAGAATTCAACAAAATGGTATAACGTTTGGGGATATCCGGAAGCGATGGAAACGGCGAATAAAAAAACGCCCTCAGGAGATAATGTACATTAATGTTGCTCCTTGGGAGGTAAGACACGATGACCCGAAACAAAGTGGAAATTTGCGGTGTGGATACCGCCAAACTGCCGGTATTAGCCAATGCAGAAATGCGTGAGCTGTTCACATCACTTCAGCAAAATAATGAACGATCAGCCAGAGAAAAATTGGTCAATGGCAATCTCCGGCTCGTCCTGAGTGTAATTCAGCGGTTTAACAATCGGGGAGAGTTTGTGGATGATTTGTTCCAGGTAGGCTGCATCGGCCTGATGAAGGCGATTGATAATTTTGACCTGTCACAAAATGTGAAGTTCTCCACTTATGCGGTTCCGATGATTATCGGAGAGATACGCCGTTACTTGCGGGATAACAATCCGATTCGTGTATCGCGTTCGTTACGGGATATTGCATATAAGGCGCTCCAGGTGCGGGACAGTCTGACAAATCTAAACTCGCGGGAACCGACGATTTTTGAAATTTCTGAGGCGTTGAATGTTCCCAAAGAAGACGTTGTGTTCGCATTGGATGCGATTCAGGATCCGGTTTCGCTGTTCGAGCCGATATATCACGACGGGGGCGACCCAATCTATGTGATGGATCAGATCAGTGATGACAGAAACAAAGACGTCTCATGGATTGAGGAGATCGCTCTGCGGGAAGCGATGCATCGCCTGGGCCAGCGTGAAAAGATGATATTGTCCATGCGTTTTTATGAAGGAAAGACGCAAATGGAGGTTGCCGACGAAATCGGTATCTCTCAAGCCCAGGTTTCAAGATTAGAGAAATCGGCTATACAGCAAATGCAAAAGCACGTAAAATCCTAACGATATGAATGGTTTGAACGACTCCGATAAAAACGATCCTATGTGGATCGTTTTTGCGTTTACAGGACATTTTTTGGGTTCTCCCGCTCATATAGTGAAGTAAAGGATGTGATGCGCGTGAGTACGCCGGAAACGTCGGTAAGAGCAATGAAAATTTCCGAGTTTCAAACAAAGGATGTCATTAACATTGTAGATGGGCGACGACTGGGACAAATCAGTGATTTGGAGATTGATGTACGGCTGGGAAAAATTGAAGCCATTGTGGTTCCGGGCAACAGCCGGTTTATGGGCTGGTTTGGAGGGGGAAGTGAATTGGTCATCCCATGGCGAAATATTGTCAAGATCGGCTCGGATGTTGTGCTTGTACGACTGGAGGGGCTGGATGAGCTGGGTACAGGGGAGGAAAAGCTGTATATCGAACGTCAGGAGCGGAGTGACCGCCGGGGCTTCTGAGCAGCAGGTCTATGTATTTTAGCTGCTTGTGAAGACATGACGGCGGCTTTTTGGTACACTGGGCAGTAGAGGTGAGACAAATGGAACCGTTTGTAGTGAATACCATGGCAACGGGTGCTGCGTCAAAGGAAGATGGCGCTCGTCCCGTGCCGGAGTTGTTATATATTGAATCCTGGAAACGGAAGGTTCAGGGCTTGACAGCGGGGTTTACTGGACGTCATGGCGGTGTTAGCGAAGCGCCGTACGAGAGTCTGAATTGTGCGTTTCATGTAGGAGATGAGCCGGAGAAAGTGATCCGCAACCGACAGCTTATTACAGAGCGGCTTGGTTTTGCCGCTGAAGCATGGACATGTGGTGAGCAGGTGCATGGCAATCATGTTGCTGTCGTCAAGGCTGCTGACCGCGGACGCGGCTTTAGGGATCGTGCATCTGCTTTTCAGGATACAGACGGACTATTAACAGATGTACCGGGTATTTTGCTCACATCTTTTTATGCGGACTGTGTACCGCTATACTTTTGTGATCCGGTGCGGCGTGTGATTGGGCTGGCCCATGCGGGCTGGAAGGGAACGGTAGCAGAGATTGCCCTGAAAATGGTGCTAGCCATGCAGAACGAATTTGGATCACGTCCTTCTGATTTGCTTGCAGCCATCGGCCCTTCCATTGGCTCTGAATCATACGAGGTGGATGAGCATGTCATGAGCCAAATTCGGGTTTTAGAGCATGATTGCCCGGGTAATGATGATTGGGAAGGCTCCGTCTATTTCCCGTTAATGGGCGGTAAAACACTGCTTGACTTGAAACAATGCAATCGACACATTATGATGAAAGCAGGAATATTGCCGAGCCATATCGAATGTACTACCTTATGTACGAGCAGCCGTAGCGATTTGTTTTTTTCATATCGCAAGGAAGGCGGCGTTACAGGGAGAATGGCGAGCTGGATTGGTCTGGAAGAGAGGTGAGTCCTCCCGTGTCTTTGGAGGAACGAATCAAAGAAGTAAACGCCCGTATAGAAGCAGCTTGTGCTCGTAGTGGACGTTCACGTGATGAAGTGAATGTGATCGCTGTCACGAAATATATTTCGGCTGTAACAATGGAATCGGTATTGGACGACGGATTGGAGCATGTAGGCGAAAATCGCTGGCAGGATGCTGCGGATAAATGGAGCAGGTTGGGTGACCGGGGGACGTGGCATTTTATTGGTCATCTGCAAACCAATAAGGTTAAAGATGTGATTGGGAAATTTGAGTTTATACATTCGCTGGACCGTTTATCGCTGGCTCAGGAGTTGGAAAAGAAGGCCATCGCTCTTGGAGTGAGAGTCAAAGCCTTCGTGCAAGTGAATATCTCTGGAGAAATTTCAAAATACGGCTTGTCTCCTGAGGCGGTTGCTCCTTTCCTGGAACAAATTCGTGAGTTGGAGTATGTGGACGTCATCGGCTTGATGACGATGGCTCCTCATGAGGAAGACCCGGAAAAAACTCGACTTGTATTTCGGGGACTGCGTGAATTGCGTGATTCATTAAATGGACAAGCCTTGACCCGAGAGCCTATCGTTCACTTGTCCATGGGGATGTCCAACGATTTTGAGGTAGCGGTGGAGGAAGGGGCGACCTGGCTGCGGCTTGGTTCCGTACTGGTCGGAAGAGAGGAGGATTTCCATTGGGCGTGATGAATAAGTTTATGAATTTTCTGGGGCTTCAGGAAGAAGAGGAAGTTATTGAGCGAGAGGTTATGAATACGCCGGAAGAGCAAGAAATTGAAACCCCAAGCTTTGATAAACGTAAGAACCAGAAGGGCAATAATATTGTCAGCATCCATTCACAGAAAAATGTGAAAGTTGTCCTGTATGAGCCGCGATCTTACGATGAAGCACAGGAAATTGCCGACCATATTCGTTCCCATCGCACCGTCGTAGTCAATCTGCAACGAATTCGCAAGGATCAGGCGCTGCGTATTATTGATTTTTTGAGCGGCACCGTGTATGCGTTAAGCGGTGGCATTTCCAAAGTTGGTAACAATATTTTTCTGTGTACTCCGGATACGGTTGAAATACAAGGCTCCATTACGGAAATACTAGCTGACACGGAACAAGAATTTAACAGAATGAGGTGAGTTTTTTTTGATCGAGGTAATCGGTTGGCTATTTCAGATTTATTCGTACATGATCATTGCTTATGTCCTGATGTCATGGCTTCCTAATGCCAGAGAGAGTGTGATTGGTGATTTACTTGCCAAGTTTGTGGAGCCATATTTGTCTCCTTTTCGCAGGTTCATCCCGTCAATCGGGATGATTGATATTTCACCCATCGTGGCGCTGATTGCTCTGCGTTTTGCGTCGTATGGTTTGATTTCTTTAATTAGCAATTTCGTCTAGGAGGACTCATGCGAACCGAGATTTATGAGCATTTTCACCCGGATGAACGGGATTATGTGGATCGCGCTTCCGAATGGATCAGTCATGCGGGAGCTTATCATGAGCAGAAGCTGACTGATTTTTTGGATCCGCGCCAACTGTACATATTGGAGACACTTTCTTCGAAGGAAGATAAGGTCACGATTAGGGTAGATGGCGGCTACGAGGCTTCGGAACGAAATCGGGCGCTGATTGCGCCCGATTATTCGTATGTAGACGATGAGGATATGGGGATACGGGTTCTTTCCATCAGTTCTGATGATCATAAAATAGGTACGCTGGAGCACAGTGATTATTTGGGGGCCATATTAGGACTTGGAATCAAGCGTGGAAAAATCGGTGATATTCACGTATTAGACGATGGATGCCATGTATTAGTAGCTTCAGAAATCAGTGATTTCATTACGCTGCACCTACAGCAGGTTCATCGTGTTCATGTATGGACAGAACTGCTGCCTCCAGAAAGCCTGCGAACAAAGGAAGCTGCATTGGAGTCGTTGGATTTGACGGTGGCTTCCTTGCGCCTGGATGGAATTGCCAGTGACGTGTATAAGCTGAGCCGGAGCAAAATTCTAACTCCAATCCGGGCCGGACGGTGCCGAGTCAATTGGAAGGTGGAGGAGAATCCATCCAGATCACTTAAAGCGGGAGATGTTATTTCCATGCAAGGATTTGGGCGTTTCAAAGTGCTCGAAACAGACGGTATGACAAAAAAAGGAAGATTCCGTGTCAAAATCGGTAAGTTTGTATAGCTTGAGGCAGGATTCACGAGCTTTGTGTCGAAAGAATTAAGCTAAAGCATAGAACTGGAACGATTTTGCTCTGTACAGTATTCACAAATCGGGGTATGATGACCGATAGATGATAGTGAGCGTCGTGACGCGGAACATGTATTTTTTGTCAATCTTATAGGAGGTGGACGGCATGCCATTAACGCCATTGGATATACATAATAAGGAATTTGCCCGCCGGCTTCGTGGTTATGATGAGGATCAGGTCAATGAATTTTTGGATCAGGTGATCAAAGATTATGAAGCGGTTATTCGTGAAAATAAAGAATTGAGCACTGAGTTGCTGAACGTACAGGAGAAGCTTGACCATTTCGCGACGATTGAAGATACGCTGGGTAAGACGATTATCGTGGCGCAGGAAGCGGCGGATGAAGTTCGTAACAACGCCAAGAAGGAATCCCAGCTGATCGTAAAGGAAGCGGAAAAAAATGCGGATCGCATTGTAAACGAAGCATTGGCCAAATCCCGCAAAATTGCTTTGGAGGTTGAAGAGCTGAAGAAGCAGGCTTCGATTTACCGGGCACGTTTTCGTACACTGGTGGAGGCGCAGCTTGATCTGTTAAGTCAGGACGGCTGGGAAGCGCTTGAAAACCGGGAACGTGAAGTGCTGGAGCGCGAGCGTGAAATGAAGGAGATTTACTAATTGTCTTTTCTGACAGCGTTTAATAGGCTTCGTCAGGGTTGACTTTTATCTGCAAACAGGCTATAACTGTAAATACTATACTGAATATAACCACTAATCGTGCATCGGCTAAGGGTTATTATTCAAGTCAGCGGTGATGCTGCTGATACAATACCCCGATGAATTGAACATGTATAATTCGTTGATGGGAACGAGTACGTCATGATTTGTTCCTCAGAGAGTTGGCCTCTTGGTGCAAGCCAACGTTCAGAACATGACCGAAGATCCTCCCGGAGAAGTAAGCTGAAGCGCTTGATTTTTACGGCGTGTGTAAGCAATTACCGTTTGCCATACGTTACAATGGCGCCCTGCTGTAGTTGAGTAGGGCTCAGAGAGCCGTAACAGTACCTTTTTTTGTAGAAGGGTCTGTTTATGGAATCAGGGTGGTAACGCGAGCACAGCCTCGTCCCTCTACAGGGATGGGGCTTTTTTTGTTGCTTTTTTGGGAAACGCTACAGCAATTAGAATGATGAGCAGAGAAGGAGAATGACATTATGAACAGAGTGGATGTTAAAGAAAAAGCACGGTCCCGCGACCTGCGCATCCTGCACAAATGGAAAGAAGAGAACACCTTCCGTAAATCCATCACAAATCGTGAGGGGAAACCAAATTTTGTATTTTATGAAGGTCCACCAACTGCCAACGGTAAACCGCATATCGGTCACGTGCTGGGGCGTGTAATTAAGGATTTCGTCGGCCGCTATCAGACAATGAAGGGATATCGCGTTGTACGCAAAGCGGGTTGGGATACGCATGGCCTGCCAGTCGAATTAGGTGTGCAAAAACAACTGGGTATCTCCCACAAGCCTGAAATTGAAGAATACGGCGTTGAGAAGTTCATTAAAAAATGTAAAGCAAGCGTGTTTGAGTACGAGCAGCAATGGCGTGATCTGACCGAAGCCATCGGATACTGGACAGACCTTGATCACCCGTATATTACGCTGGATAACAACTATATCGAGAGTGTATGGAACATTTTGGCGACCATTCATGAAAAAGGACTGCTGTATCGTGGTCACCGTGTGAGTCCGTATTGCCCGGATTGCCAGACCACACTGAGTTCTCATGAAGTGGCACAGGGCTATAAAGATGTTAAGGATTTGAGCGCAACGGCCAAATTCAAGCTGCATAGTAGTGGTGAATATGTACTGGCCTGGACGACAACACCTTGGACCTTGCCGAGCCACGTAGCGCTTGCCGTTAACCCTGAGCTGGAATATGCACGTGTGAAGCAGGAAGACGGCGTATATATCGTTGCTAAAAATCTGGTTGAGGACGTAATTAAAGGCGATCATGAAGTGCTTGGCACGCTGTCCGGTTCAGAACTGGTTGGCCAGACTTATACCCCGCCATTTACGTATTTCCAGGTTGAGAAAGGTAATCAAATTTTGGGAGCAAAATTTGTAACAGACTCCAGCGGTACAGGTATCGTTCATATGGCTCCGGCTCATGGTGAGGATGATTATCGTGTATGCCGTGAAAATGGCGTTGGATTCATCAATGTGGTGGATCTCCAAGGTAACTATGTAAAGGAAATTACTGACTTTGCAGGCCGTTTTGTGAAGGACTGTGATGTGGATATTGTTAAGATGCTGTCTGAGAAAGGCTTGCTGTACAGCAAGGAAAAATACGAGCATAGCTATCCGTTCTGCTGGCGTTGTGATACTCCGCTGTTGTATTACGCTATGGACAGCTGGTTTATCAAAACAACCGCGATTAAGGATCAATTGATTGCCAACAACAGCGAAGTCGAATGGTATCCGGGCCATGTACGCGAAGGACGCTTCGGCAAGTTTTTGGAAGAGTTGGTGGATTGGAACATCAGCCGCGACCGCTATTGGGGTACACCGCTGAATATCTGGGTGTGTGAGGAGACTGGAGAACAGTTCGCACCGCATAGTATTGCCGAGTTGCGGGAACGTGCGATTGGCGACGTACCATCGGATATTGAGCTGCACAAGCCATATGTAGATGATATTAAGGTGCGTAGTAAATGCGGCAAGTATGAAATGACTCGTACGCCGGAAGTGATCGACGTATGGTTCGATAGCGGCTCCATGCCGTTTGCACAGCATCATTATCCATTTGAAAATAATGAAACGTTCCAACAGCAATTCCCGGCAGATATGATCTGTGAAGGGATTGACCAAACTCGTGGCTGGTTCTACAGCCTGCTCGCGGTTTCGACCATGCTGACTGGCAAAGCTCCTTACAAGGCAGTGATGGCAACAGGTCACGTACTGGATGAGCAGGGTCAAAAAATGTCCAAATCCAAGGGCAATGTGATTGATCCATGGGAAGTGATTGACGAGTACGGTACAGATGCTTTCCGTTGGGCATTGCTGTCCGATAGTGCACCATGGAATAGCAAGCGTTTTTCCAAAGGCATTGTAGGCGAAGCCAAATCGAAGCTGGTAGATACGCTTGTCAATACACATGCTTTCTTGACCTTGTATGCAGATATCGACGGCTTTGATCCGGCACAGCATCCGTTCAAGCCGTCGGCCCATAAGCTGGATCGCTGGATTTTGTCCCGTCTGAACAGCCTGATTTTGGTAGTGGACAAAGCTTTGTCTGTAAATGATTTCCTGAATTCTTCCAAAGCGATAGAATCGTTCGTAGATGAGCTGAGCAACTGGTATATCCGTCGTTCACGCGATCGATTCTGGGGCAACGGCCTTACAGAGGATAAGCTCGCTGCGTATCGCACATTGACTGAAGTGCTGTTGACGACAGCCAAGCTGCTTGCACCGTTCACACCGCTGCTCGCAGAGGATATTTATCTCAATCTGAGCAATGGGGAAAGTGTTCATCTGGATGATTATCCAACTGCCAATGAATCCTTGATTGATCTGGAATTGGAGCGTGATATGGAAACGGCACGTCGAGTAGTAGAATTGGCGCGCAACGTCCGCAACGAAACGGGTTTAAAAACGCGTCAGCCGTTGTCCGAGTTGATTTTGTCGATGGATCAGGATTTTGAACTGAGTGGCTACGAGGAAATCATCAAAGATGAGATCAATGTGAAGCATATTCATGTTGAGACGGACGATAGCGGTTTTGTAGATTTTACACTAAAGCTGAATTTGAAGGTAGCGGGTAAGAAATACGGCAAAAATGTCGGCTTCCTGCAAAACTTTTTCAAAGGCATGTCTGCCGAGGATACTCGTTCGGTAGTAGAGCAAGGGGCGCTGAACGTGACTTCTCCGGAAGGAGAGGAGCTACAAGTTACGGCCGAGGAATTGCTGGTGGAGAAAAAAGCGAAAGAAGGCTTTGCATCTGCTTCCGGTTATGGATTAACGGTCGCGTTGAACACGGACATTACGCCTGAGCTGGAGCAGGAAGGCTGGGTACGTGAAGTGGTCCGCGCGGTGCAGGATTATCGTAAAAAGCTGGATCTGCCGATTGAAAAATACGTGGCACTGACGCTGGATGTAGATGACGAGCTGCGTCAAGCAATCGAAAGCTTCGATTCTGTACTGCGTGAAAACGTATTGGTTACTACCGTGACATTCGGTCAGGCAGAGCCAGCAGAGCGTGTGGAAGTGAACGGTAAAACGATCAGCGTTCATATTGGGGAATAATTACAAGCCCCCTGTCCCATAATACAAGAACAGGCAGCGTATAAAAACGAGCCTAAGCATCGAAAACGGATCTTCTCCGTTACGTGCTTCGGCTCGTTTGCTGCGTTCAGGGCAGCCATGGAAAAAGGGGGATTGTGCAGATGACGGCACGATCAAGGCGCAGACAGGGAATCAGTCGCCAAAAAATGAACGAGGGAGAAGCTGCCAAAGCCGCAGATAAAAGTGCAGCAGGTAATCAGGCAGAGAAGCTAAATCGTGTAGAAAAGTTGATACATGCTGTGTCAGAGCAGATGGAACGGACACGTATTGCCGATTACGCTCTGCTGCTAAATAGGCCTTGGAGATTACTCTGGTTGAATTTAATATCAGGTATATCCCGTGGAGTCGGCATTGCTCTAGGCTTTACTTTTTTTGCAGCCACCATTATTTATGTGCTGCAAGTACTCGGTGCGCTGAATTTACCGATTATCGGTGATTATATTGCTGATATCGTACGGATTGTACAGCGACAGCTGGAGCTTACCACCTACTAGATTACAGATATTATGTTTTAATCTAAGTTTATGCTTCATCTTCGTCCGTCATATCCGGCTCCAGCAGACCTTCACCCTCGCCGTTTTCTAGATAACGCTGATAAATGGAGCTGCGAACAACGGATATATTTTTTCCATAAATGTCAGTAGCGATAAAGCTTTCGTATGGCTCTACGAAGCCCATATTATCATCGCCTGCTTCAATTTCCATATCATCATAGCGATGGATTTCTCCACTTTCCGCCATAGCTGGGGTATTAGATGTACCCCAACTTTCAACGATTTGCCAAGCATCTTCACCGTCAAATCCGTTTTGATCTTCACGTTCATCCAGACTCGTTCTGCCGAATGCGGGGGCCAGAAATTCCTCCTCGATTGGACGGCGGTTGGACACCTCTGTTTCAGGGTTATGCTCTTTGCAGTAAATGGTATAGGGAACAGCCAGCAGGCGCTCATAAGGAATGGGTTTGCCACAGGCGGCACAAATGCCGTACGTACCCTTTTCCATCGCCATCATGGCTGATTCGATACGTTCCAACTGGAATTCGTCGTGCTCCAGTAAGGAAATGTCCTTGGCTCGCTCGTATGTTTCGGTTGCCAGATCGCCTGGATGATTATCAATCGGGGATAGCTCGCCGGTCTGCTCGCGTTGGGAATCACCGAGTCCGTAGTGATCGTTGTCCTGCAAACGATGCTCAATCTCTTTTTTGCGTTGCAGCAGTTCGTTACGCAATCCCTGCAATTGTTGCTCCGTCAATGGGGACATGGAATCCTCTCCTTGCTTTAGATTAAGATGCATATGCATTGTCTCGGGGATGCTCCTTGTAGTTTGCACCGGAAAGACCTCTTTTACAGTAGGAAATTCTACTCAAAACTGTACTTGCGAGCTCATGGGACTCGTGGACGATCTGAGAAGGCTTATGCTACAATAAATGGGTTCGACAACGGATATAAGCAGATCGGAGTGACGAAGGACCGTGATTTATTTTGGTATTGCGCTAATTATTTTTTTGATTGACCAGGGAGTCAAATATTTGGTGGCTACGCGGATGGAATTGTACGAGCAAATACCGGTGATTGGCAACTTCTTTTTAATCACGTCCCATCGTAATCGTGGAGCCGCTTTTGGGATTTTGGAAGGTCAACGTTGGCTTTTTATCGTGATTACAATTGTAGTAGTGATCGGCATCGTATGGTACTTGCGAAAAACGGTGAAGGCTGGTCAGAAATTGCTTCCTGTAGCACTAAGCTTGGTGCTTGGAGGCGCAGTCGGTAACTTTTTGGATCGGGCTATTTCAGGAGAAGTGGTCGATTTTGCACAATTCAATTTTGGAAGTTATACGTTTCCGATCTTTAATGTGGCAGATTCGGCGATTGTCATCGGTGTAGCCCTGATTATTTTGGATACATTACTGGAGTCGCGTCGGAACAAAGAAAATGGCAATGAAAGCATTGAAGGGAAGTCGTAGCATGAAAGAAACGAATGAAAACAGTGAAGCCACAGGTCTGTCTTACGAGGAGGAGCTGGAGAGTGAATCCCTGGAATGGACAGCGGAATCTGTTGATGCCAAAACGCGTATAGATAAATATATCGCCGAAAAAATGGAGGATGTGTCCCGTTCTCAGATACAGCTGTGGATCGGAAACGGTCGGGTGCTGGTCAATGGCTCCGCAATCAAAGCCAATTACAAGCTGGCTGAAGGAGATCGTATTGAATTGTCCGTACCGGAGCCAGAGAATGTCGATATTATACCCGAAAATATTCCGTTGGATATTGTCTACGAGGATTCGGACGTGATTGTCATTAACAAACAGCGCGGTCTGGTCGTGCATCCCGCACCAGGACATACTTCAGGAACATTGGTCAATGCGCTGATGTATCACTGTCATGATCTCTCCGGCATTAACGGGGAATTGCGTCCGGGTATCGTTCACCGTATTGATAAAGATACATCAGGACTCATAATGGCGGCCAAAAATGACCAGGCTCATGCTTCGCTGGCAGCACAGCTAAAGGAACACAGCGTTACGCGTAAATATATAGCTTTGGTTCACGGTCATTTGAGCCACGATCAGGGAACGGTTGATGCTCCTATAGGTCGTGATTCAGGTGATCGTAAATTGTTCACCGTGACGGAACGAAACAGCAAGCATGCAGTCACCCATTTTCTCGTCATTGAGCGTTTGGGGGATTACACCCTGCTTGAGCTTCAATTGGAGACAGGGCGCACACATCAAATTCGTGTACACATGAAATTTATTGGGCATCCTTTGGTGGGTGACCCTATGTATGGACGCAGCAAAGGGGTTCGCATGAATGGTCAGGCGCTGCATGCAGCGGTGTTGGGCTTTAAGCATCCAGCCACTGGCGAGTATATGGAGTTCAGCAGACCCATTCCTCCCGATATGGAAGATGTTTTGGCGTCTTTGCGTAGTCGCTAAAATCAACGAAGTTCTGTATTCGTATTCAAAAACCTGAATAAATTATTAGAAAAAACCGCCTAATTGGCGGTTTTTTTATTGTTTGGGCAAGGTATGGGTAAAAACAACTATGGATAATTATACAATGAAGTTGTATAATTATTAAAGTGCTTCCGGTGGTTCCGGTTAAACAG
Source organism: Paenibacillus sp. 1-18 (assembly GCF_000520755.1). Lineage (NCBI taxonomy): Bacteria > Bacillati > Bacillota > Bacilli > Caryophanales > Paenibacillaceae > Paenibacillus > Paenibacillus sp. 1-18. The sequence continues at coordinate 27,849 of NZ_ASSB01000013.1, read as the reverse complement.
GTGTTGACACATGATTTTCGATCTGTCATACTTCTTGTAGTTGCGATGAACTTTGTCCAAGAGATGGCTACCATCTCACACTATGAGAAGCTGGATAAAGAAAATCCTGAATAGCACCTTTAAATCAGTCCCGTGAGGCTGGCAAGGTAACGTGAATGGATCACTGATCAGTGCATCCGCTGCGGCGGTATGACTTCAGTGTGTCCGAGAGATCGGAGAACGGTGGAAGACTGTTCATACGAGACTCCTTGCCAAACTTGGGCAAGGAGTCTTTTTTGTATCCGAACACGGGACCAGGTCTGAAGGGAACATTACCTGAGGAGGCTGGGAGCATGAGTAATGAAACACATGTACTGATGGACGAAATTGCGATTCGTCGGGCATTAACACGGATTGCACATGAAATTTTGGAGAAAAACAAAGGTATTGATGATTGTGTCCTAGTAGGAATTCGAACACGCGGGGTTCATTTGGCGCAGCGTCTGGCTGAGAAAATTGCCGAAATCGAAGGTGCGCCGATTCCATGGGGAGAGCTGGATGTCACAGCTTACCGGGATGACCGGAGCAGCGTTAGTAAAACCAAAGGAAATGGAAAAGAGCTTTTGATGAATCCTGCTGACGTTTTGGTTCATGATAAGAAAGTCATTCTCTTTGACGATGTGCTGTACACAGGCCGCACTATTCGCGCGGCGATGGATGCATTGATGCACTGCGGACGCCCGCAAATGATTCAGCTGGCAGTGCTGGCGGATCGCGGACACCGTGAGCTTCCGATTCGTCCGGATTACATCGGCAAGAACATCCCGACTTCCAAATCCGAGGAAATCGTAGTTTCGCTTCAGGAGACGGACGGCAAGGACGAAGTGACGATCAATCAGAACCGGGGGGAACAGGAATGATCACAACAGCCAGTCAACTTAGAGAACGTAGCCTGCTCGGATTAAAAGAAATGAGCCGCAATGAAATCGAGTCCATTCTGGATCGCGCTCATTATTGGGAATCACAGCCGCAAAAGCTGATTCCGGTATTACAGTCACGCTTCGCGGCCAACATGTTTTTTGAAAACAGTACACGCACACGCTTTTCTTTTGAAATGGCGGAAAAGCGGCTGGGCGCTCAGGTGCTGAACTTTTCTGCTGCGGCTTCCAGTGTGGAAAAAGGGGAGTCCATTTACGATACAGTACGCACGCTCGAATCCATGGGCATTGATGCTGGAGTTATCCGGCTAAAACCAGCCGGGGTGCTGCAAGAGCTCGCTGAGAAGGTTAACGTCCCACTGGTTAATGCAGGGGATGGCAACAATGAGCACCCGACGCAGGCACTGCTAGACCTGTACACCATGCGCAAAGCTTTCGGTGAGCTTAAAGGCTTAAACGTATCAATCATTGGAGACATTCTGCACAGCCGTGTGGCTCGTTCGAATCTGTGGGCCCTGCAAAAATTTGGAGCAAAGGTCAGCTTCTGCGCGCCAAATAATATGCAGGCATCTGATCTTGCGGCGCACGCGCCTTATGTACCCATGCAAAAAGCATTGCAGGCTGATGTGGTCATGATGCTTCGGGTACAGCTCGAACGGCATGCCGAAGGTATGCTGCGCTCGGCGGATGAGTACCGAGAGCAGTATGGTTTGACAGAGGAAAGAGCAGCAAGTCTTAAGCCCGGAACGATCATTATGCATCCGGCTCCAGTCAATCGGAATGTGGAGATCGACAGTTCAGTTGTGGAAAGTGAACAATCACGGATTTTCCCACAGATGGCAAACGGGGTTCCGATCCGCATGGCGGTTATGGAACGGGCAATGAAGCTGTAGAGCTGTCAGCAGAATCGTAGGAAAAGTCGCAGAAAACCTGAGCGGAGGAACATTTCACATGAAACAATTAATTATGAATGCAAGTGTATTGAATGAGCAAGGCGAGCCTGAATTAAAATCTATTCTGATCGCCGACGGAAAAATTTTAGCGATCACAAATGCCGAAGCTGGAGCCAGCCTGCTTATAGAAGAAGGGAAATCTGAGCAAGAGCTGGAAGTCGAAAAAATCGACGCTCAGGGCAAGCTGGTTATCCCTGGTTTAATCGACATGCATGTGCATCTGAGAGAACCTGGCTTTGAATATAAAGAAACAATTGCAACCGGTAGTCATGCAGCGGTCAAAGGTGGTTTTACGACGATTGCCTGTATGCCGAACACACGCCCGGTCACGGACAATGTGGACACGGTTCAGCTGGTACTGAAAAAGGGTGAGGAAGCCGGGCTTGCCAAGGTCCTTCCTTACGCAGCCATTACCAAAAACGAGCTGGGACGCGAGCTGACGGATTTTGAAGCACTCAAGGCGGCAGGCGCAATTGGTTTTACCGACGACGGTGTAGGGGTGCAGAGTGCACAAATGATGAAGGACGCCATGGCCCGGGCCAAAGCGTTGGATATGCCGGTTATTGCTCACTGTGAGGATAACACGCTTGTGGAAGGAGCAGCGGTGACAGACGGTGAATTTGCCAAGCGTCACGGGCTTAAGGGTATACCGAACGAATCCGAGGCGATTCATGTCGGACGGGACATTCTGCTATCCGAGGCAACCGGGGCACATTATCATGTATGTCATGTCAGCACAGAGCAGTCGGTACGGTTGATTCGCCATGCGAAATCTTTTGGCATCAAGGTAACTGCGGAGGTATGCCCGCACCACTTGGTATTGTCCGATGAGGACATTCCCGGGCTGGATGCGAATTGGAAAATGAATCCTCCATTACGCTCTCCGCGTGATGTGCAGGCATGTATCGAAGGACTGGAGGATGGCACGATTGACATTATCGTAACCGACCATGCGGCACACAGCGAGGAAGAGAAGGCAAAAGGTATGGAACTGGCGCCTTTCGGTATTGTCGGATTTGAGACCGCCTTTCCGCTGCTGTACACGAAATTTGTAGCAACCGGTCAATGGACACTGGACTTTCTGGTACGCCGTATGACGGCTGACCCGGCGCGTGTCTTCCGCCTTAATACAGGACGTTTGGAAGAAGGAGCACCCGCCGACCTGACCATGATTGATTTGGAGCAGGAGCAGGCAGTTGATCCGCAAACGTTTGCCAGCAAAGGCCGCAACACTCCTTTTACAGGCTGGAAGCTCAAAGGCTGGCCCGTAAAAACCTGGGTAGACGGCAAGCTGGTATGGTCTGCTGACCAAGCAAACTGAAAATATAATTTATTCAAAAAAATAGACCTTATAGCAAGAAACAATACAGAGGAGTGAGACGGGATGCAGGCAAGATTGTTGCTTCAGGACGGCACGCTGTTTACAGGCACATCATTTGGTGCGGAAGGTGAAAAAACAGGCGAGGTCGTTTTCAACACAGGGATTACAGGCTATCAGGAGGTGCTGACGGATCCCTCTTATTGCGGACAAATCGTAACAATGACTTACCCGCTGATTGGCAATTACGGAATTACTCGTGATGATTTTGAATCGGTACGGCCTTATGTTCACGGCTTTGCTGTTCGACATTACGAGCCGGTGCCAAGCAACTGGCGCGCTCAATACAGCGTAGGCGATTTGCTGAAGGAATATGGCATCATTGGCATTAGCGACATCGACACCCGTATGCTTACCCGGATTATTCGCCATCATGGCACGATGAAGGGCATTTTAACAACTGGCTCTCAGCCGCTGGAAGAACTGAAAGAAATGATGGCTGACCTGACCATTGAAGAACTGCGTAATCAGGTGCCTTTGACTTCCACACCTCATCCGTACAGCAGTCCTGGCAACGGCGAGCGGATCGTATTGATTGATTATGGTGCCAAAAGCGGCATCTTGCGCGAACTGAATAAACGGGACTGCGATGTGGTTGTCGTTCCGCATGATACGACGGCTGAGGAAATCCGCCGTCTTAACCCGGACGGTATCCAGCTGTCTAACGGCCCTGGAGATCCGAAAGACGTACCACATGCTGTTCGTACGGTAGCTGAATTGTTAGGAGAATACCCGATCTTCGGAATTTGCTTGGGACATCAGCTGTTTGCGCTTGCTTCGGGAGCGGATACGGAGAAGCTGAAATTCGGACATCGCGGTGGTAATCATCCGGTAAAAGAACTGGAGAGCGGACGCTGCTTTATTACCTCACAAAATCACGGCTACACAGTGAATGAGGATTCGATTAAGGGAACCGACCTTGAAGTGACACACATTAATAACAACGATAAGACGATTGAAGGTCTTAAACATACCAAGTATCCTGCGTTTTCCGTGCAATACCATCCAGAGGCTGCGCCAGGACCTTATGATAATGGCTACCTGTTTGATCGCTTCCTGGACATGATCCGTGAGCACAAGAGAAATCAACCAAAGCAACCGCGTCAGGCTGTTATCGCCGCCGCAGTGAGAGGAGAGCGCTAATATGCCGAAAAATACAGAACTAAAAAAAATACTCGTGATCGGTTCCGGTCCCATCGTTATTGGCCAGGCAGCGGAATTTGATTACGCTGGTACACAAGCTTGTCAAGCGCTCAAAGAAGAAGGCGTCGAAGTGGTACTGATCAACAGTAATCCGGCAACCATCATGACAGACACCAATATGGCTGACAAAGTATATATTGAGCCGATTACACTTGATTTTGTAACACAGATTATCCGTCAAGAGCGTCCGGACGGCCTGCTTCCTACACTGGGAGGACAGACAGGTTTGAATATGGCGGTAGAGCTGGCTCGCGCCGGAGTGTTGGAACGTGAAAACGTCAAATTGCTGGGAACACAACTGAATTCGATAGAAAAAGCCGAAGACCGTGATCTGTTCCGTGAGTTGATGCGTGAGCTGGAACAGCCTGTACCTGAAAGTGTAATTGTTACCACATTAGAAGAATCCCTCGATTTTGCTAATGAGATCGGTTATCCGATTATCGTTCGTCCTGCCTATACGCTGGGAGGTACGGGGGGCGGTATCTGTTCGACTGAAGAAGAACTGCGTGAAACGGTTAGCTCAGGCTTGCGGTACAGTCCCATTGGACAATGTCTGGTGGAAAAAAGCATTGCAGGCATGAAGGAAGTCGAGTATGAGGTTATGCGTGACGGCAATGATAACTGCATCGTTGTCTGCAATATGGAAAACTTTGACCCGGTCGGCGTGCATACTGGCGACAGTATCGTCGTAGCGCCGAGTCAGACGCTGTCAGATCGCGAGTATCAGATGCTGCGCTCTGCTTCCCTGAAAATTATCCGCGCCCTCAATATTGAAGGCGGCTGTAATGTACAGTTTGCGCTTGATCCGCACAGCTATCAATACTACGTCATTGAAGTCAACCCGCGCGTGAGTCGCTCTTCAGCGCTGGCTTCCAAAGCAACCGGATATCCGATTGCCAAAATGGCTGCCAAAATTGCGCTAGGCTACACACTGGATGAAATCGTGAATCCGGTAACGGGACAAACGTATGCTTGCTTTGAGCCAACACTGGATTACATCGTGAGCAAAATACCGCGCTGGCCGTTCGACAAATTCATTTCTGCCAACCGCAAACTGGGCACGCAAATGAAAGCAACAGGTGAAGTGATGGCCATTGGCCGTACGTTCGAGGAATCTATCCATAAAGCGATACGATCTCTGGAAATCGGTGTGCATCGTTTACATCTTAAGGGAGCCGATCAGCTGTCTGATGAGGTGCTTAAAGAACGTCTGATTAAAGCAGATGATGAGCGTTTGTTCTTGGTAGCCGAGGCATTCCGCCGCGGCTGGCAGCAGCAGGAAATTCAGGATTTAACGAAAATTGACTGGTGGTTCCTTGATAAGGTAGAAGAAATCGTTAAGTTTGAAGCTGTCATTGCAGGAGAGTCTGAGCTGACTTACGAAACGCTTTATCAGGCCAAACGCAAAGGCTTTACCGACCGTTCTATCGCTGAGATTCGCAGTCTGAGTCAAACTGCTAACAATTTGACAACCGAGCGTGAGGTGCGTGAGCTCCGTCTGGGTCAAAACCTGCGTCCTGTCTACAAAATGGTAGATACGTGTGCGGCCGAGTTTGAAGCCACAACGCCTTACTACTACTCCTCTTATGAGGTGGAAAACGAAGTAATTCCTTCCAACAAAGAGAAAGTTATCGTTCTTGGCTCCGGGCCAATTCGGATCGGGCAAGGAATTGAATTTGATTACTCCACCGTACATGCGGTATGGGCTATTCAAAAGGCAGGTTACGAAGCAGTCATCATTAATAATAACCCGGAGACCGTTTCTACCGACTTTAACACATCCGACCGCCTCTACTTTGAGCCGCTTTTCTTCGAGGATGTAATGAATGTCATCGAGCAGGAAAAACCGATCGGCGTTATCGTCCAATTTGGCGGCCAAACGGCCATTAATCTCGCAGCTCCGCTGAGTGCGGCAGGCGTGAACATTCTGGGCACAAGTCTGGAAAGTATCGACGAAGCGGAAGATCGGAAAAAGTTCGAGCAACTGTTGTCTCGTCTGGCTATCGCACAGCCAAAAGGCAACACGGTCACCTCTGTAGATGAAGCGGTAGGAACCGCTCAGGCGCTGGGTTATCCGGTGCTGGTACGTCCATCCTACGTCCTGGGCGGACGCGCCATGGAAATTGTCTACTCGGATGCGGAATTGCTGCGGTACATGGAAGAAGCCGTTAAAATCAATCCGGAACACCCTGTGCTCATCGACCGCTACATGCTGGGCAAAGAGGTTGAGGTTGATGCCATCTGTGATGGCGAAACGGTACTCGTACCAGGCATTATGGAGCATGTGGAACGGGCCGGGGTTCACTCAGGTGACTCGATCGCGGTATATCCGCCACAGCACTTGTCTGCCGAGCTGAAGCAAAAAATCGTGGATATTACGATCAGCATTGCCAAGGAATTGAAAACGATCGGTCTGGTAAACATCCAGTTCGTTATTCATCAAGACGAGGTGTATGTCATCGAGGTTAACCCTCGCTCCTCGCGGACGGTTCCTTTCCTGAGCAAAGTTACGAACATCCCGATGGCGAATCTGGCAACACAGGCTATTTTGGGTGGTAAGCTTAAGGAAGCAGGCTACACAGAAGGTCTATGGCCTGAAAGTAACTATGTCTCGGTTAAGGTTCCGGTATTCTCCTTTGCCAAGCTGCGCCGTGTAGAGCCAACGCTGGGGCCTGAAATGAAGTCGACAGGTGAAGTTATGGGCCGTGATATTCAGTATGCCAAAGCGCTGTATAAAGGACTTGTGGGTGCTGGTATGAAAATCCCATCCACCGGTGCGATCATCATCACCGTAGCGGATAAAGATAAAGAAGAAGCTGTCGAGTTGATGCAGGGCTTTTACAGACTGGGCTACAAAATTATTGCAACAGGTGGAACGGCGGCTGCGCTGGAGCAGGCCAACATTCCGGTGAACACGATTAACAAGCTGAGTGAGGGCAATCCGAACATCCTGGATATGATTCGCACGGGTGAAGCCAACTTTGTCTTCAATACGCTGACCAAAGGGAAAACACCAGAGCGTGACGGATTCCGCATCCGCCGTGAAGCGGTTGAAAACGGTATTGTCTGCATGACCTCGCTGGATACGGTGCGCGCCTTGCTAAGAATGCTGGAGACGATTAATTTTACGTCCGAATCCATGCCGGTATTGAGCAATTAAGGCGATACAATGAGATCATGAAAAATAAGTAAATCAAGAAAGGACATTCATCGGCTTTTGCTGACGGATGTCCTTTATCACGGGCAAATACACCCGAATCGACGCGAAAAGGGGATGTAGAACGGTGAACGAAGCATTTCAGCAAATGGCAGGACGGCTGATGATCGCGTTAGATTACCCGGATGCGCAGCAAGCAGAGCAGCTGATTCGGCAGCTGGAGGGTATTCCCTGTTATATAAAAGTAGGTATGCAGCTGTTTTATAGCGCAGGACCCGCTTTTGTAGAACAGCTAAAATCCAGAGGATACTCCGTTTTTCTGGATTTAAAAATGCATGATATCCCTAACACGGTACGGGGAGGGGCAGAGAGTATTACCCGCTTAGGGGTGGATATGTTCAACGTACATGCGGCTGGAGGCCGCAGTATGATGTCAGCCGCCAGGGCCGGAGCCGAGGCTGCGATTTCTGCGAACAGCTCGCTCGCCATGCCGCTCATTATTGCAGTTACACAGCTGACCAGCACGGACCAGGCGACCATGAATACGGAGCTGGGCATTCCTGGCACGGTACAGGATGCGGTCGTTCGCTATGCACAATTGACCCGTGAGGCGGGACTGGACGGTGTGGTAGCGTCCCCATTGGAAGTGCCTGCGATTCGGGCCGTATGCGGGTCTGACTTTAAAACTATAACCCCTGGCATCCGCCCGGCAGGCAGCGCCACAGGTGATCAGTCACGTGTCCTTACACCTGGACAAGCCATTGCCCAAGGCAGCAGCTACATTGTCGTTGGACGGCCGATCACGGCAGCACCCGACCCACGCGCCGCAGCGCAACACATTATTGAGGAGATGAACCAAGTATGACTACATTAAACAATATACCAGAACAAATTGCATCCCATTTGTTACGCATTCAGGCGGTGGCACTGCGTCCACAACAGCCTTTTACATGGACATCAGGTATTAAATCCCCAATCTACTGTGACAATCGCCTTACCATGTCCTACCCGGAGGTGCGTGAGCTGATCGCGGACTCATTTGCTGCTCTTATACGCGAGCAATATCCCGAAACCGAAGTCATTGCGGGTACAGCTACAGCAGGGATTCCTCATGCGGCCTGGGTGGCGCAAAAGCTGAATTTGCCGATGGCCTATGTAAGGGACAAAGCCAAAGGACACGGGAAAGAGAACCAAATCGAAGGCCGAATCAGTGCCGGACAAAAGGTTATGGTTATCGAGGACCTCATCTCTACTGGTGGGAGCTCCATTAAAGCAGCACAGGCCGTAGCACAAGCAGGTGCTGAGCCGTTAGCAGTACTGGCTATTTTCAGCTACCAGCTCGACAAAGCGACTCAAGCTTTTGAAGAGGCAGGTGTGAAGCTGCAAACCTTGTCTAATTACACGGCCTTGATGGAGGTTGCCTTGCGTGATGGAATCATTCAGGAGGAAGAGATGGAGTTGCTGCGTTCCTGGCGTCAGGACCCGGCTTCCTTTGGCAAATAAGGCAGGGCATCTTGAGGAAACGGAACTAAGGTGCGGCTTTGACTCGTTGTCATCCAGCGTAGATTGTTATGATTAAAAGCTGTGTAAATCGAATTCGATCCGGTTACACTAACTCCTACCATCATGCGAAAAGAGGGAGTTTGGATGTATTGGGTTTACTATGGCAGACTGTACACAACTAAATTTCAGGCCGGGTGTCTGGCAAAGAGGCTGGAGCATGACGGCTGGATGTACGGCTACAATGATCCCCGCGCAGTGGAGGTGTACCGCTCGCGCAAGGGACGTTATGGTGTCCGATTTATTCCATGATATTAAAATAAAAAAATATTTGAAAAACTATTGACGAAACACAAGAAAATGTTGTATATTAATTAACGTTGCTGTTATGAATATGTAGCGTGAATATACATATTTTTTTGAGGGCCCTTAGCTCAGTTGGTTAGAGCGGTCGGCTCATAACCGATTGGTCGGGGGTTCGAGTCCCTCAGGGCCCATTTCCTCAAAAACCCTTGCTAAGCAAGGGTTTTTTTTGTTGTATATAGAGGTAAAGAAAACGGAAGGAAAGTGTGATAAAACGTTGAAGTTTCATTAAGTTTGAGCTTTCCACCGGGAAATTCCCACTTGCCAGCAGGTATGGTGTCGAGGCTCCGTTTGGTAATTTATATAAAGATTAAGAGCTGTCCCAGATCATTAAATGCTACGGGACAGCTCTTTGTTTGAAGAACGATAATTTCTCAATCTATACAGGAACGTAGCAATTACAAGAAAAATAAAGTTCTATTACCGGCCCCTATGTTTAGCTTTTGCCTTAAGCCGAGCAATATCTCGTTTGTACTCTTTAATTTCCTCACGACGTTCACGGTTCATTGTTCTCTTCTCAGCCTTATGCTGTTCAAGCTGCAATTTGATTGCCTGTTCCGCATAAGTATTAGTGCCGCGAGAACGTATTTCCTTAGCTGCCAACCGTTGTAAACGTTTGGGGTTAACCCTGTGATTAAGAGGTGTTTTTCCTTCGATTACTACTGTCATGCGTTCAGTCAGATTGGACATTTCGTCGCTTTGTACGAATGTCAGTACTTCGGCATCCGACGGCTCCGATCCAAATACATATCTTGCTGCCCGAATCTTGCCTTTTTCCTGTGTTTCGATTACTCCGACCCAATAAGGTTTTTCGAAATATACCGTTAGCTTCATAATGATGAAACCCCCTCTTAAAGTGTTACGGAGTCGATGGACATCCCGAGGGGGAAGGTTACTTGTATCGGTAATATAACCCAATACGCCCGGACTACCAACCGAGCCGTGTTTTTACGCTCCATTTTCATCATAAAAGAGTTTGGGAGTTGCGTCTACACCTTTTTTTAGTGCAAAAAAGCACTGCCGTATTAAACGAACAGTGCTTCTTTTAAATGCTCTTATTTAATCTTAGGATACCTTAACAGTGTAAACCATTCTCAATTTACCGTTACCGCCATAAATTTCGACTCTTGCGTTCGTTGCAGTGGTGGTTGTTACGACACCGGAGGCGGAGACTGTGACATTTCCGCTCGCCACTTTATAAGTATCCCCAGGGTAATTTGACAGTGCATAGGAATAATTTCGTGGCAGCGTAGCAGTTCTGTAGTATACTCCGTTAACTTCTACAATAGGCGTAATTACGGGAGAAGGACCTACGCTTTGAATATGGCTATATGTACTACTTGCTGCTGCGGAAGCATTTAGGGCGGGAAACAGCCTTGCAGCAGGTGTACTGGAATGATGAAGGCTGGCTGCGCTTAACCGCTGGGGGCCATACACCTCAACTGGAGGTGCCTGCTCAGTCAAGTAAGAGCAGAGCTATATATTTGAAGATTTTTTCGAGGGACCTGCTTTAGATAAAACGTGGAATACATTGCGTATACTGGCAGATGATCGTTGGAGTTCGCTAAGCCAACGCCCTGGCTATCTTCGAATTCGGGCTGGAGAATCGATACAAAGTCTGTTTCAGCATCACGTGCTTGCCATTCGGCAAACGGATCATCGTTTCCGGGCAGAAACAGCCCTGGAGTATCAGCCTGTAAGCTATTTGCAAATGGCGGGGCTTTTGCTGTATCTCAATGAAGAGGATTATTTGTATGCGTATGTTAGCTATGAAGAAGGGCTAGGAAAAGTGCTGCGTATGATGCGATGTGAAGCAAATTCATTCACGTTAGTTCCGCAAGTGATTACGCTTCAGGATGATCTTCCTGTACATTTGGCTGTAGAAGTCCACGGAATCCAAGCACAATTTTATTATGGAGTCGGAGATGAACCTGCCTGGAAGCGACTTTTTTTGAAATGCAGGATATCAGCTTTTTATCCGGTGGATTTACCGGGAACTTTGTAGGTATTGCCGCCCATGATATGCAACAATTCCAAGGCAGCTACGCTGATTTCTCCCATTTTCTGTATCATGGAAAAGATCATCTCTCCTCATAAAATAATCATATGAATATAATGATGTAATAGTCGGCATGATCCGGATGCCCAACTTGTTATAGTGTTTAGTTTGTTAAAGTTTTAGTTGTTAAAGCACCTGATCGGTGCTTTTTTTCTGCTTCTGAGTTTTACCTTTTCACGCTATTCCCTCGCAAAATCTCCAAAAATACGCTGCTCGCTTTGGTCTCAAATACCGCAGTAGGGGTCAGAAAAGAAAATTTCCGAATAACCGGAAGATTACGGATATCTAATATTTTTAATGTACCCAAAGTGAGTTCCTTCTGAATGACCCATCGGGACAGCAATGAAATCCCCAAGCCTGCTTCCACAGACTCCTTGATGATCTGCGTGCTGCCAAAATCCATCATATGAGAAGGGGAGAACTGAAATCGTCCAAACATCTTTTCAACTGCTTCCCGGGTTCCCGAGCCTTCTTCGCGCAGAATCCAGATGTCCTCCTGTAGCTCACTTAAATCCACTTGAGGTTTGTCAGCCAAACGGTGATTTGGTGGGGCGACGATAAACATTTCATCATCAGCAAATGATTCAATATATAAATGATCATGCTGAAACTCTCCTTCAATAATCCCTACATCCAGCTGATTACGGATAACCAATTCTTCGATTTCTTGGGTGTTGCCAATCGTAATGGAAGGCTGAATGAGTGGATATTGTACTCTCATTTTACCAATCACATGCGGCAGGACGTATTCGCCATACGTGTAGCTTGCACCAATAGACAGGTTCCCTTGTGCCGTATTCATCAGCCCGTCCACCAAATACTGCATTCGGGCGTTCAAGCGGATAATCTCCTGGGCATGATGGTACACGATTTCACCGGCTTTGGTTAAGCGCACATATTTGTTGCTTCGCTCCAAAAGCCGGGCTCCTACGGTACGCTCCAGCGTTTGAATATACTGGCTTACAGCAGGCTGAGTCATGTGCAGTGCTTTAGCAGCTCGCGTGAAGTTTTGTTTGTCCGCGACCGTTACAAATACGATTAAAGATTGATCCAAAGCCCATTCCTCCAAACCGATCATATCACTTTACTTATCATAACCATTATAATGATTTATTTTCCTTATGGCAAAAAACGGATTAAGCTGGATACATACAGATGGGAGGGAGTCACCATGAGCAGTCATACAAAATACATCAAATTATCATCAAATAGGGGGCGATGGACCCCATGTGTACTGGGCATTGTGCTAACGATGATATTCGCATTGGCAGGATACGCTCTGAACGAATTTCCAGGCTTTCATTATGTAGGCCCATTGGCATGCGCCATGTTTCTCGCTGTCCTGTACCGGCAGTTATGGGGGTATCCAGAAGCTGTACGCCCAGGGGTTGAGTTTTCTTCTAAAAAATTGCTGCGAGGGGCTATTGTGCTTTATGGGCTAAAGCTCAATATGGATATAGTCATTCATCAAGGACTGGGTTTGCTTTTGCGTGATGCAGGTATTGTTGTATTCTCTATCTTGTTTACAATTGGTCTGGCCAAACGTTTCAAGGCAGATGCTTCGCTATCGCTTCTTCTCGGGATTGGGACAGGGGTTTGCGGCGCAGCAGCCATTGCGGCCGTGTCTCCCCTGCTGAAAGCCAAGGATGAGGATACGGCCATTGGAGTTGGATTAATCGCCTTGGTTGGAACGGTATTTGCCATTTTGTTCACAGTACTTCGTCCCTGGATTCCTTTGACGGATATGCAATACGGAATTTGGTCGGGAAGCAGTCTGCATGAAATTGCACATGTGGCCTTAGCTGCGGCGCCTGCCGGACAGGATGCTCTTGCGATGGGCCTATTGGCTAAATTGGGGCGTGTCTTTTTACTAATACCGCTCAGCTTTATTTTAATATACTGGATGAAACGCAGTGGGAAGCTTCGCCCAGATGCAAAAGTGGAGTTCCCTTGGTTCCTCATTGGCTTTATCGCTACAAGTATTTTGGGCAGCTATGTTTTGGGAAAATATATTGTGGTTCCTTCCAGACTGATGAACGAAATTTCCCAAGCTACTACATTTATGCTAACGATGGCTATGGTAGGCATGGGGCTGAATGTAAGCTTTAAGGCTTTGCGGGAGAAAGCACTGCTTCCCTTACTGGTGCTGTCTATTACTTCGGTGATGCTTGTAGGTTTAACCTTTTTAACAGTGTAAATTAAGAGGAATAAACACCGTTTGAATGTGCTGAAAAAGTCCGTAAAAACCCGAAAGAGCTCTGCTTGCTGTATGGCTGGCAGAGTTTTTTTGTGCAATGAATGAGTAAGTTTGAAATATGTGCTAAACTAATCGTAACTTCTACATATTGTTCGCGTCTATCAAAACGAAAGGTTTTGAGATCGTAGATTTCAAGATCATAGATTGCAGGATTATAGATTGTAAGACAACAAGTGAAAATTTAGAGAATGGTAGGGTACATATGAAGAACATTCGTTGGTTTGCTTTTCTGTTTTTATTTCTACTCGTATTTCCAGTGGAGAGTCATGCTGCGTCTTCAAGCTCACATATCCAGTTGGACGGTAAAGACATAAGTGCTGCAAAGGGAGTTGAGATCCAGGAGGTAAAGGGGAATGTGTTGGTCCCACTTCGTCTCATTGTGGAGGAGCTGGGTTATAAGGTCAACTGGGAGCCCAAGACAAGAACGGTAACGATTCAGAATCAAAATAAGAATCAGATTCTCAGTCTTCAGGTCGACAATCCCATGGCTTCTGTTAATGGACAACAAATGGGATTAGCAGTAGCTCCGTTACTTACAGGAGGGACAACCTATGTTCCGATTCGTTTTGTATCTGAGCAGACGGGAATTGATGTGACCTGGAATAGTGAGCTTAAAACAGTGGTTCTGACTACTCCAGCTACTTCAAGCGTGAATAGCGAGTCTTCCCGCGGAAATTCTCCCACTCAGACTGTCACTGATGTAGAAGAGAACGCACTTGCACCTATCAGCCAAATTAGCTTCACTAATCATCAATTAACCATTGCAGTGAATGGAAAAGTAAGCCCTAAAGTAACTACGTTGACTCATACAGACCGTATTGTTGTAGACATACCTGATTCAAAATTTTCTGAGGATTTCCTGTCATCGCAATCTTTTGATAAAGGTGGACAAGGGGCTTTTCCAGTTACAGATGATCCTGATGTTTCACAAGTCAGATACTCTAAATTTAGTACAAATCCCGCTTCAGTACGTATTGTGGTAGATCTAAATAACAGTGCACCTTATCATGTACTAAACGAAGACGACGATAAGGTTATCATAGCAATAGATCAGACATCAGATGAGACAGCCCCTACGGGGCCTGTTACAGCTATTTCGCCTACTGAGCCCACTGAACCTACTCTTGCTTCCGACGGTCATGCTCAGGGAATTGACGTGTCCCACTATAACGGCAAAATCGATTGGCAGCAAGTAGCGGCGGCAGGTAAGACCTTCGCCTTCATTAAAGCTACAGAAGGGACAAAATATCAAGATAATCAATTTTTGGTGAATGTTCAGGGAGCCAGAGATGCCAATATATTAGTTGGTGCTTACCACTTTTTGAATGCGACTACTGCAGATGGGGCTCGTCTGGAAGCTGCTAATTTTGCCAGGGCTATAGATTCAGCAGGAGGAAGACTGGATCTGCCGCCTGTGCTGGATTATGAAAATAACCCCAAAGGTCTTACTTCAGCACAAATTAGTGAAGTAGCTCATGCATTTTTGGATGAAATGGAAAAGCTCACCGGGCGTCAGCCGATCGTATATACAGGCAATGTTTTTGCTTTCAAGTTTGACCCTACGTTTTCTATGTATAAACTGTGGGTAGCCAGATACAGCACTACGCAAAAGCCGACTGCAGTTCCGGCCTGGAATAGCTGGTGGGCTTGGCAATACAGCAGCACAGGCAGTGTTCCGGGTATCAATGGGGCAGTGGATTTGGATGAATATAACGGAACGATCGATGAACTGCGTTCGTCACTGGCGGGAGGCTAATTAGTACAACATAACACGATAGATCCTCGCGAATCCGGATAGGATCTGCGAGGATTTTTTGTTGCTGATTCGTTTAGCCGGGCATAATCCATACGATTTCGCAGATACGAACAAAAAATTTCTTTCCGTATACATCTAAAATGACATGGTCAGGCTTACAATCCACTACGCATCCGTCAATTCTGCCGCGTGTTGTTTCAAGCACGACATACTTGCCGATGACCGATTTTAATGTTTCTACTACATATGGATCTACAGGGGATACCACCATGGGGGGATGGGGTGGATGGTGAGGGAAAGGTTGATTGGTACTGTAACTGAACACTTGATTCGGATTCAATTGCTTCACTCCTTCAAGATTAGATGTGATATCTTATGCTCCTGCCCAGGAAAGGTGTAGGCTAATGCCCATCAACGGAAAGATTCAATAACATTGCCAAAAGGCCCGGTCCATAGGAAAACTCAATACATAATCTATGGTGTACCTTGAAATAAAGGAGGAAATGAACCATGAGTGATTGTGAAAGAGGTTGTGGCGGCGGTGCTGCATATCCAGGAGTTTGGACATCAACAGGGGCAATTCTTGTACTGTTCATTCTGCTGGTCATCATCACCAAGTCTTTATGGGTTTAAATTGAATTGATTAGGTTAAACCCCTCATCGGTATATACCGGTGAGGGGTTTAATCATTTTAGAAGATGAGTCGATTGGCATATATGATAAAACACCTCATAGCAGCGTACAAACCCTGACACAATCTATACCGGGCTGGGCAGCTGTCATATGAGGTGTATAGGAATGTGCAGGCAGGACATGACGCGGATTAAGGATTAAATTAAGGCAATCGCGAGCAGGGTGAACAGGCTCAAAGTCAAGATTTGGTCTCCATATCCGTAAGGATAAAAGGCAGACGTTTGTACACGACCATTTCGTTCTGTTCTTAAGTACACGTTATTGCGATCAACATCCGTAATAGTTCCTTCGTACTGCTTTCCGTCTATAGTCAGAATACGCACCTTTTTGTTCATACATTTCAAGCAGTTGTAGTATGCGTCCATTCAATCACCCCCTCTTGTACATTCGCATTTTATGAGAAGAAAGGTCTAATGGTAACGGCGAACATACAGGAAAGGGACATTCAATCGAACTTAGGGTCTGATCAGAGCTAAGCCTGATCCAGATAGGGATTAAATGAAAAACCGGGATACCCATTTGTATATGGGCTGCTTCTTTCAGGGGTGGCCTGATAATGTGTTGGAGCGTCGGCAAGTCTCACATGTACGCCCGGTTTTCGAAGCGTCTGATGCTTGCAATCCTTGGGAGGGCCGATGAGGACGGGTTTTTTAATAGGGCTGAGCGCCTCTTGAATTTTATTCTCATTCAGGCAGTACGCATGAGCCAGAATATTACTTGGCGTTAAGCGCAAGACGTCAGAACCTAGAATGAATTCAGGGATGGGGACATTAAAAATCGATAGTAAATGAGTGTTGTCCATCGTAGCAACGAGATAATGCCACCATCCCTGAGGGACGTTAGCCACCTGACCAGGTGTTATCGGGAAATGTCGTAACTCGCTGGTAAACGGATTAATCAGCGATACCGTTACTGCTCCAGAGATGCAGTATATTAATTCTGTAGCATTTTGATGGTAATGGGGTTCTACCACGTTAGCCGTACTGAGGCGGATGTCTAGCAGCGATACATTTACCAACGTATTCAGCTGCTTGATCGAAAGCTCGTTAATCGAGTTTTGAGCATCCTTTTGAAACAGATCATTGTCGCTTAAATCATAGGTAAATTGTACGGAGGGAGAGGTGTAATCTACATTTGCATTCACGTGCCGTTTCCTGCCTTTCTGTTATTCCAATTTTGATAATCGTACGCTACCCTATGTATTTGCCTATGAATGTGTGCATGGACAGATTTGCGTTTCGGGCGAGCGGAAGGCGAAAAATAGCGAAAAAAGTCACGTATTCAAGTGTAATTTGAACAGGATTCTTTGCTTCTATTACACGTCAGCCCTTTAGAACGGGCCTTTTTTGGCTGATGTAGTCTTAGGACCAGAGCCGGATGATACGTAAATGCGGCTTGTGGTATACTGCAACGGACGTGTGAAAGAAGCCTTGTCCGATTCCACGTGTAGCAACGCGTCTTTCCGCAGCTAGGCAATAAGCTATGGCAGAAGAAACATCATCGGATAAACGTCCCTGAGTTGTACAGGCCGGAATGGTTGTACCGGACAGAACATGAAAGAGGAGGTTGTCTGGAATATGAAAAAACTATCTATTTTAATCCTGTCCTGCGCATGCATGCTAGGTACTGTCTTATCAGTTGTACCGGAGCAAGCACAAGCGCAATCGTCAGCTTTGAAGAAAGGGATCCAGAGCGATCGAGTGCTGGAGCTTCAACAGCAGCTGCATTCGCTCGGTTATTTCAAAGCCGGTTTTACCGGGTACTATGGTTCTCTGACCAGCAAAGCAGTAACCCGTTTTCAACGAGACAATGGTCTGACGCCTGACGGTATAGCTGGAGCGGCAACACAAGCCAAGCTGGATTCCTTTGGAAAGGTGCGCTTAACCGCTTTGGAACAGTTGGCCCGGATCATTTACTCGGAGGCACGCGGAGAATCGTTTGAAGGACAGGTGGCTGTTGGCGCTGTCGTATTAAACCGTGTACAGTCTAGTGAATTTCCAAGCTCGATTCCGGACGTTATCTTGCAGCCTGGTCAGTTTACCGCTGTACAGGATGGTCAATATCTCCTCAAGCCAAACAAGACCGCATACCGTGCGGCACGACAAGCACTGAATGGTGCTGATCCGACGAATGGGTCCTTATATTATTACAATCCGGCCATTGCCACAGCCAAATGGAGTAAAAGCCGTCCGGCTGTCATCTCGCTGGGTCGGCATACGTTTACGAATTAATTCAATACAGACCAGTAACTTGTTAGCCGTCAGTTGCTTCCTGTAGTCAGGAGCAGTGGCGGTTTTTTTTGTATATTCACAAATCTGTAATCTTTTAGTCGTGATTTTTCCTGGTTTAATATTAAAAATGCTACATACTTTTCCGATACTCTTAATAGAAAAAATATGAAATCAAAGGAGTCCTACTAAAATAAGTCAACATCCTTACACCATCGAAGTGGAACAAGCCATTAAAACGGTGCATGGAGTTTTTAGCCATGAGGAGTATGAACGTTTTGTAAAAGATTATGAAGCCAAAACCTCGAATATTCAGGCATCCAACTTCACGCTCAAGGTAGATTGCACCCAAATGGCGTTGCTGGGTCCGGGAGAAGTAGAGAAACTGAAGGGCTCTTTTGTGCGTTATAAAAAAACGGGGTTTGCCAAAGTGATTTTTGGTATCAGCCTTCAACAAACGATTATTAAAATGCAGCTCGGCCGTGTAGCGCGTGAAGCAGGATTAAACAACGTAGATATTGTTGTACAATAATGTTTTGAGGTGTATGCAAGGGGGAACTGCTGATGAGCCATGTTAAAATTAAAGCCCTGGGTGTGTATCATCCGTCCCAATCGCTGGATAACGAATATTACATTCGTCACTTTGACGAACAGGGCAAAGATATTCGACGCTTCATGGAGCATATGGGCAGAAAAAGTCGTTATATCATTGATAATCCGGATGAGAACGGTCTAACCATGGGAATTGCAGCCGCGCAAAAAGCGCTGGAACAAGCTGGTATGACAGGCCGTGATGTGGATATGATCGTGTTCTCCAGCCAGGTTCCTGAGTCGCTGTTTCCGATGAATGGGCTGTTTGTTCACCAGGCGATTGGGGGCCAGGCATGACGTAGCCGTGATGGACTCTAATGCCAACTGTGCTGGGATGACCGTAGCTGTTGATATGGCTAGTCGTTCGATGCTGTCCAATCCGGATATGCGGACAGCGCTTATTATTGGTTCGGATTATAACTCGCTCATTTCCGGTCCCGAGGATGAAATTACTTATGCGAATTATGGAGATGCTGCGTGTGCAGCCATTTTGGAGCGTACAGAAGAGGATACCGGCTTTATAGATTCCATGTATTTTACAGACCTGATCAATATAGATAAAATTTTATATCCGGCTCAAGGATTAGCGGCAACATTGCAAAGGAATGCACCCGGAAAATATATTCAGTGGCTTCCGTTTGATGCCAATATGGCTCTGCCCCCAACATATGATCTGCTTGAACGTATCTTAAAGGAGAATGGGCTGGCACCTCAGGATATACGGGCTTATTGCCTGTCTCAGTTTTCGTTGGCAAATGTGTTGAAGATTCAGGACCATTTGAAGCTGGAGGATGCCAGATGATCTATGTGGGTGATCGTTATGGTTACACAGGTACCAGTAGTCCATTCATTGCCTTGTATGAAGGCATCGAATCCGGTCGTATCCGGCGTGGTGATTATGTGCTGTTCTGGACGATTGGAGCCGGATATCAACTGGTTGCTATGCTGTTTAAATATTAAGAATACGAAAGACCTTGCGGCTGTAAGGTCTTTTTTGAGTATTTGAAAATAGGGTACTTGTAATGTTTTGATTGTGTTATGTCCAATTGTTTTGTAAAATTTATACATTGAATTCATAAGGGGCGCTTATATTGCGAACATTTAATTGATTGACAGTTGTTGTGAAAAAAACGGACAAAATGTACAACAGGAGATGAAGCACGTATGGGGATCGCAAATTTATTTTACGGAGAACGAATTAAGCTAGCCGCAGTCAGAGAAGAGGATGCCGAGGTGATGTTCAAATGGGGAGAGGATGCGGAGTATCTGCGAAATGTAGATACGGATTTGGCACTCCCTTACACATTGAAGCAGATGGAGGCAGAAGGAGCCCCAAGCTCTAATGAGGTTTATTTTCGGTTAAGAACATTAGCCGATGATGTCCTGATCGGATTTATTGCTATTCATGGGATTGAGTGGAATAATCGAACCGGGCAACTGGCCGTTGGTATAGGTAATACGGAATATCGTGGCAAAGGTTACGGGACAGAAGCTGTACGTCTCATTCTTCGTTATGCCTTTTATGAACTAAATTTGAACCGGGTCGGGTTGGATGTCATTGAATACAATGATCAGGCTATTCGGACCTACGAAAAAGCAGGTTTTCAGATTGAAGGCAGGGTTCGTTCCGCTGTTCTTCGTGATGGTAATAGCTATGACCGTATCATGATGGGAATCCTGTATTCTGAATGGAGCGCGGACGTGAAGGGATGACGGATACACAATTTGTTCATAAAATATTCCATAATAAGCCTTTTAATATGGGGAAAAGAGGTTTATAGTTAGATGTGTCACATGCTGAAAGGGCTATTCTTTTCGGTATGAGTCAAAGCTGAGGAGGAATTTACATGAAAAACGTTGTAAGGTCCGTTACTTCACCCAAGAAATTTATTTCTGGTCAAAATCTGCTCTCGTCATTAAATGACTACATTAAGGATTATGGCGATAAAGCCTTTGTTATTTGTGATGAGTTCATTCTTGAAAGGGCCCAAAAGGAGGCTGGTGCTTCTATTGAAGCAGCCGGTAACCAGGCAGTTTTCGAGAAATTCCAATATGAATGTACAAAAGAAGAAATTGAGCGTAACCGTGAATTGGTGCGTAAACACGGCTCTAATATTATTATAGGGATTGGCGGCGGTAAAACGCTGGATACCGCTAAGGCAACCGCTTATTATGAAAAGCTGCCTGTCGTAATTTTCCCGACGATTGCCTCTACGGATGCCCCTTGTACCGCGCTTGCGGTCATTTATAAGAAAGATGGCTCCTTTGATGAATATTTGTTCCTGCCTACGAATCCAGACGTTGTGCTGGCGGATACAGGGATTCTGGCAGCAGCACCTGCGCGTTTCTTTGCAGCTGGTATCGGTGATGCACTGGCGACTTATTTTGAAGCCCGTGCTTGCTATCAGTCCAACGGGGACAACCTGGTTTTGAACAAGCCTTCCACCACAGGACTGGGACTTGCCCGCCTTTGTTATGAAACGTTGCTGGAAAATGCAGTGAAGGCCAAACGTGCCGTCGATCGTAAAGTATATACTCGTGCGGTAGAGGATACGATTGAAGCAACTATTTATTTGAGTGGTGTAGGTGCAGAATCAGGCGGGTTGGCAGCAGCGCATGCCATTCACAATGGTATGACAGCTGTTCCTTCGCTCCACAAAGCACAGCATGGCGAGAAGGTTACTTTTGGTCTGTTAACTCAGCTGGTGCTGGAAAATGCTCCAAAAGAGGAGCTGGAAACCGTAATTAAGCTGATTAAGGATGTAGACCTCCCATTGACGCTTCGTGATTTGGGGGTAGAGGAATTTGTTGAGGCTGAGTGGCGTCAAGTAGCTGAGACAGCTTGTGCATCCAATGATACGATGGTCAACATGCCATTCCCTGTCAGCCCTGAAGATGTGTACAACGCTATCATTGCAGCAAATGCGATAGCAGAATCCTATAAATAATGGTTTTTTCGTAAATCACGGTAATAGCTTTACAAAAACGGGTCTGTCACATTAATGGCAGGCCCGTTTCGTTTAAGTGCACAATTATATGAAACGGGTAAAGAGTACCAGGGACTTATATCCTATCTTGTTCTGACCGATATAAATGTAACAGGAAAATTAGGATGTTACAGCAGGAGGAGATTTGATGTTGGTACATGGTAAAACACGAAGAGGCAACTTGTACATCCATATATCCAGCGGTTTTCACAAAATTGGAGATTTTCGGGAAGAATATTCTGTAGTACCGGGTGATCGACTGATGTCAAGATTGACCAAGCGGATCTATACCATTGTATCCGTACATCTTGGTGAAGAGGCTTATGCCGATATTGATCTGGAAGAAGTAATCAGAAATAGTTAAGGACTTGATTGGGTTTTATTTATAAAAAAGCTTCAACCTCACTCGTAGAGCGAAGTTGAAGCTTTTTGTCTTGTCAGCGGAAGGACTCATGAAGAAGCTCTCGTGTGATAATATTGTTTTGGTTCATGAAATGTCTGATCGCTGCCTGAGAATTGACTGCAGACAGTTCCTTTCCCCAGGTCATGGCATAGGCCCAGTCAGGTTGATTTTGCAATACCTTTGCACTCGGTAGAATATCACTTTCCCCGATTCCGATAGGCTTGCCCTGCGCAAGCTTTAGCAATTCGGTGTAGTAAGAGGATTTGTAATCATTGTTGTAGATATCGGCTGCGAGAATATCCACTCGATGTATACCAGGAAAGGTTTGATTATACGGAGTGCTGTATGCGTTTGGAGCATTGGGACTCCATACCCACAACAGGTTGTCGAGATGATGGA
Source organism: Paenibacillus sp. 1-18 (assembly GCF_000520755.1). Classification (NCBI taxonomy): domain Bacteria; kingdom Bacillati; phylum Bacillota; class Bacilli; order Caryophanales; family Paenibacillaceae; genus Paenibacillus; species Paenibacillus sp. 1-18. The sequence goes on along the minus strand of NZ_ASSB01000013.1, from coordinate 5,005 downwards.
CACGTACGAACCGATCATACATCAGATCCCATAGTTTGGCGTAATTTTGCTTGTCCCCCCACCAAACCCAGCTGCCGTTCATTTCGTGATACGGTCTCCATAAAACAGGCACATCTGCGTCTCGCAAGCTCTTGAGTGACAGAGCAGCCTCGTCCAAATCAGCGATCAGCTGCTTATATTGGGAGGTGCCCGGCGTGACGTAACGATTGAACTCAGCTTGAGTAATTTTGGCCTGTACGTTCTTCCACGTTTTGGGTGTACCCGGTAACGCTTGATGAAAGGTGATGGCTACGATCCCGCCGTCCTCACTCCATCGAATAGCGCTGTCCACCACATGTTGCCGCTGTTCCCGTAAGGCAGTATGGGACTGATTGGCCAATCCTCCAAACTCATAGCCGTGAAGCCCTGCGTATTGACCACTGATTTGTTGTAGCTTGTTATTTTGTTCATCCGGTGCCTCCAAGTAATCATGCTGCCCGGAGATCAGCATACCGGCCGGCACATTAGAAAGGTAGGCAAGTAGCTGCCTTGCTTTTGCTGAGGCTTGAGCATTAACAGGTGGGGCGGCATCGGCTATGATAAACGATTGCTGAGAGCCGCTAAAGAGTAAAACAAGCATTAGTAGTAGCACCCTCTGTAGCCAAAAGCGTATTGAGTGAGATTTCATGGCGCTCCTCCTTTGCTGCATGTAATGAGACTAGCTTTTTCCTTTTTGTTTTCTAAGCTGTATACATGCGCTAATCATGATCACTAGCCAACAAATCATCGTCCAACCATTGAATTCCTGTGGATATACCCAGTAGTTCCACACCAAGAAGCCTAAAATCAAAGCGAGCAAACCCAGCGTAAGGTACATTTTGGTCCGGGCTGGGCGGCGGGTGTGCTTGGAAACCCAATGAATAATACCCAGAATGATGGCTGCCTGAAATAACAACAGGCCCATTAACATTATAGTAGCTAAAAAAATTGGGGACATCGGTATCCTCCCTCGGAATTACAATTAGAATATGCTGGTTTGTAATCGGGATGCGGATTCTTGGATGTAGATCCATCAGCGTTGGAGAAATAGCTATTTTCTGATTACGTTCTTGAACAAGTTGACTAAATTATACCATAACTACCGTCCTGCAATAAAAGGCGTCTAAATACCCACTGCCCTAATTCATCTTCATACTTTATATTCAGTGAATATCGACACATGATTGTACAATAAAATCAATGCGAAATCAGAGGTAAAGTTTGGTATCATTAAGATGAAACTTAACAAGGAGGCTGTTAACATGAATGAAGAAAATAGACCGTTCTCTAAGCCTGTAGATGCTGAAGGAGCCAAAGCAAACTTTGATGTGAATCAGCAAAGGCTTCACTCTGAGGGAGTCTCTGGTTTATGGCGTCAGGTCAGCAACCTGCTTATTCTGGTCGGCGTGATTGCAGTGATTATTATTTTAAGCCGAGTGCTATAACGAGACATTCAAAAATTAATCGAGAAGCTTAGCAGAATGAAGGATGTGAAATAGTGTTAAAGGCAGCGTTACTTTTTATTTTGGCTGGCATCGCTGAAATTGGAGGAGGATATTTGATCTGGCAATGGCTACGTGAAGGGAAGACATGGTATGTCGGACTTTGCGGCGGAGTGATTTTGGCAGTGTATGGGATCATTGCAACTTTTCAGGTTTTCTCCTCCTTTGGGCGTGTATATGCAGCATATGGAGGTGTCTTTATTGTTCTGTCTATTGCATGGGGCTGGTGGATTGATAAAAAGACACCTGATGTGTACGATATCATCGGGGGATTGATTTGTTTAATTGGTATTGCTGTAATACTTTTTCCTCGCTCAGTATGATAGGACAAAAAACCCTTTTTTATTTTTATAAATATGACTATTGATCTACAAAAATAAGCTTCATATTCCGAAATAGAACTTAAGGAGGGGGTTCTATGAACTGGGATCAACTGAAGCTTAGATTAAAATTTGGCAATGCTATGCCGAAGACCGAAGGTAATTTCTCTGTAGGTATTGTATTCGGGCTTTTAATTAGCATCATGCTGTGGATTTCGATTATTGGCTGGATTATGCTTATTTTCAAGTGATTTTACGAAATCACTGTACATATAACTAAGAATTAGGTAAACATGCTCAATAAGCCAGCCTTTTTATTACCAAACTTTATTTTGTAAAATCATTGCGCAACTTGTCTATTCCACGATCAACGGCTTCATCAATCATATCAGTAGCTGCAGGCGTATCGGCATCGGTGTCAGGAATCCGATTAAATCCTGGCTCGCGCTTATCCAGAGATTGTTTATATTCGTTTTGATCGTCGGTATGATTCTTTTTTTCAGAGTTATTTTTTCTCATAGCACATTACTCGCTCCTTCTTAGGTATAATCAGATTCTAAACTTTACATAAACGCTTATGCTCCAGACCAAACGTTTATAAAAATAAAACCGAGAAGGAATTTGAATCCTTCCCGGCACTTCCCAAACAGTTAGCGATGCTCAATCAGATCAATCGCTCCCAGGACAACATGAGCCAGTCCGAAACCGAGAATGCCTGTAGCTGCAAGTTTATACTTACTGCTCAGCAACACAGCGCCTGAAGCTGATACTACCGTTCCAAGAACAGCTGGAATCATACCTTCACGCATTCGTAACACCCCTTCTGGTAGTTTGGAAAGACGTTTATTAGTGTAAATCAAATGACCTTAAGTTATTCAAACAGAGAATTTTATTATTTTTTAAAAAAACACTTTACAAACCGATGAAATTGTCGTATTATATGTTGGTGACCAATTGAACGGTATTTACATAATGAGAACCATAAGTAATGTTTCTCCAGTACTTGCAAGTCAAGTAAGTGTAAAACAACGTTCCTAAATGCATGCCGGGGTGGCGGAATTGGCAGACGCACAGGACTTAAAATCCTGCGGTAGGTGACTACCGTACCGGTTCGATCCCGGTCCTCGGCATATTAATTTATCGCATGAAACCCTTGATACTCAAGGGTTTTTTGCTTTTTCAGAACTTGAGATCATAGCACTCATTTTATAGGGGACGAGCACTTTTTTCGCCTTTGGGGACGGATTGGGACGAACTTTCGGATCGAAGACGTCAAGGTGTGCTGTCGTTTTGCGACTAAGCTTTTTGGTGACGTGCGCATAGGTATCTGTGGTCACTTGAAAGTGGAGTGTCGCAAACGATGTTGAATAGATGCTCCCTGGCCCAGCAAATACGTTGCATTTGTATGGAGGAGACCATGAAGTGATACATTATGGAAGCCGTACCGCTCACACCAGTTTTTCCACTGCTGGGACGGCGTTGTATGGTAATAGGGTTTCCCTGTACCTGAGTGAAAAACAAAGTTGCGATCCCCGCCTTTCCATGTCCCATTTGCCTTTGCCTCAAACCTTAGTTTTCGCATGCCTTTAACATGGACGGCCAGTTCCTCTATATACCATTGCGGCATATCTACATAATCGTTAGATGCTTCATTCTTGGTATCTGTAATGTCCGCCTGGCCATTTTTGGTGCTTGAAATGCTCTCGTCAATCCTTAATCTGCTGTTTTCAAAGTCGCAATCGTCTTCGTCTAAAGCAATTAACTGACCGCGTCGGAATCCTCCCATTATCGCCCCCAAGAAAAAAAGTCTCCATTTAGAGTATGAATAAAGTAATTTATCAATTACCTCGACAGCCTCATTTTCTTCAAAGTAGTTTTTGCGGTCTTTGCGGGCCTTTTTATCCTCTTTGCTAATTTGTGGACGTTTAACGCCTTCCAGGAGGTTTTTGGTCAGTACACGTCATTCTGTGGCTCGTTGGAATATGCTATTTGTTACATCGTAAGTATACTGGATTGTACGCGATGCAAGAGTAGACTTTGTCCCTTTTTTATCAACACGGGCGCCGGGCTTTCTCATATCAGCGAACAATTTCACTAAAATCATGGTTGTAATTTCATCAATAGTCATATGACCAATTTTCGGCAGAACGTGATTCTTGATTTTGGAGCAGTGAGATTCCAAGGTGGTTCCGTTCTTTAATTCTATTGCGGCGTACTTCGGAACCCACTCATTTTCATAAAAGTTTTTAAACGTCAGCTTGCTGGGTTTGATGTAGTTACCGCTTAATACTTCACTTTTAAAAGCAGCTAATTGATCGTCCAAGTAATCCTTAAGTTTTCGTGTTGCGTCTTTGTACTTCGGGTAGTTCCCAGACAGCTTCATCAGGGATGGGTCATCGATTTCATGGTTCTTATCAGGCCGGTTTCGAGTACCGTCAGCGTGATACCCAAGATCAATACTTCCCTTCAAAATAATCCCTCCAACCAAACGTATGAGTTTATCCGTGAAATTGAGATGATAGCAGAGCGTATGTCTGGAGCAGGCAGCTTACATGCAGATGCTGACAGGTATCATACGGACTATATCGAGTTTACAGATGTATTCCGACCTGGGGAAGTAATTGTTATTGATTCCGGCAAATTCAAGATTACACGGAATGGACAGAATGTTTCACATCCTTACAATGGAGATTTCTTTGACTTGAATCTCGGTAATAACAACCTGACTTGGACAGACCCGGAGACAGGCAGGACGGTGCTGTGTCGTATTGCTCATAGAGATAAATTTTTGTATTGAGGTGACTTATGGCGAATCCAACTATGCAAGTATTGATAAAAACATGAGACGTGTTGGACCGCTGGCTGACTCTTACGACATTCAGCGGCGGCGCAGGATCAACAGTGAATATGAGTTAACCTTTATGGTTCCAATAAACCAGCGATGATTACCGTGAAAAGATAGCAATCAAGGGCCACGTTCGAGATGAGCGTGGCCAATTTTATGTCATTCAGTCTCGTAGCCGATCACGCGAGGGAAAAAAGCTGACTGCAAATATCTACTGTAATCACGTTATGTTCAAGCTCAATGATTACAAGTTTCCGTATGCTTCATACATTGCTGAAGCTTATGGTATCCATATCAACCAGCTTACAGACTTGATTACG
>NZ_ASSB01000012.1:0-15381 GCF_000520755.1 Paenibacillus sp. 1-18 | reverse complement strand
ACAGGAACTGTCGCACTTGACTTGACAATCCGTCATATCTTAAAAATATTAACGGTCGATATGCTTTTTGATATCCGATATGTCAAAGGGCTGGTTCCCCGCTTGGGCATGTTGAACCCCGGCAATGTAAGCTCCAGCATCCGGGTTGTCTCTGTCCGTAAGGGGAATTTGGTTTATTCACGCTGCCCGTAATCTTGTGCGTCACGATTGCATTTTATATTCCGTTTTTGATGACGATACGCTATTCCCTGACCAAGTGGAACGGCATTGCCAAACATCCGAAATTTGTAGGTCTGGATAACTTCAAGCAAATTCTGCTCGGAGACGCCAACTTTGCACATGCAGCCTGGTTTACCGTCAAATATGCCGTTCTGTACATTGTGCTGGTGAACGTGCTGGCCATTTTGCTGGCGCTCGTCCTCGACATGAAGCTGAAAAGCTCGGCCTGGCTGCGGGCGGCTTTCTTTATCCCATACATCCTCAGCCTGTGTGATCGTCGGATTTATCTGGAAATTCATCTTCATGCAAGGCTTTGAATCGCTGGGACACAGCACGGGCTGGGGCATCTTCCAGCTAAGCTGGCTGGGTGAGGAAGGACTCGCGTTTATTTCCATTTTGGCAGTATCCATTTGGCAATCCATCGGCTTTTACATGGTGATTTACATCGCAGGTTTACAATCCGTGCCGGACGATCTGAAGGAAGCTGCCATTGTGGACGGAGCAGGGCCGATTCGGAGGTTTTTCAGTATTATTTTGCCGATGCTGGCACCTTCCATTACCATCTCGGTTTTCATGGCATTGACCAATTCGATCAAGGTGTTCGACGTCATTTTATCCCTGACTGGCGGTGGGCCGGGAGGTACGACCTACAGTATTGCCTATGATATTTATCGGGACACGTTCCAGAATAATCTGTACGGCTATGGAACAGCCAAAGCCTTGATTTTATTCGTCGCCGTGCTGATCGTTACGATCATTCAATTGTCTATTTTCAAACGCAGGGAGGTTGAAGCCTGATGCAACGCAGTCGTACGGGACGTATTTTGCTGGAAGCGGGCATGATTGTATTATCGCTATTATTTCTGTACCCGCTGTTTCTCGCCATTAACAATTCGTTCAAAAGCTTCGCTGAGGTCATGACCGACGTCATTGCGCTGCCCAAGCAGTTTTCGCTGGATAAATACGTATATGTATGGCAGTTTATTAACTACCCACGCTTGTTTCTGAATAACACAATCATTACGGTGGTCGGCCTGGCAGGTATCGTGCTGATATCCTCCATCGCCGCCTACAAGCTGGCACGAACCAAAAGCAAATGGAGCTCCGTGATTTACATGCTGTGCATCATGCCGATGCTGATTCCGTTTCAGTCCATCATGCTAACCGTCCTGCGGCTGGCAAAAGATCTGAATTTGGCGGATAGCACTTGGGGGCTTGGCCTATTGTACTGGGGCTTTGGCGCACCGCTGGCCGTATTTATCTATCACGGCTTCGTGAAAGGTATTCCTGCCGAAATTGACGAAAGCGCCAAGATCGACGGAGCCTCGGGCTTCCGGCTGTTCTTTTCCGTGATTTTCCCCTTGCTGAAATCGGTCACCGCCACCATCATTATTATCGACGTGATGTGGATTTGGAATGATTTCCTGCTGCCCCTGCTCATGGTTAACGGCTCGCCCAGCACCAAAACGCTTACGCTGGCGGCTTATACCTTCGTTGGGCAGTATACATCAGACTGGCAATATGCCATGACCGCCATGGTAATGGCCGTGCTGCCTTCCATTATTGTATTTATCTTTCTGCAAAAATACATTGTCAAAGGCGTTGTTGCCGGAGCCGTCAAAGGCTGAGACAAGTATATGAATATAAAGGTGAAAAAGAGGACTTGTGTATAATTAACGCAAGTCCTCTTGCCTTACCCTCAGTAAATATTAGTCTTAGGCGCTCCTATATTATTTATGCTTAACCCACTGCATACTGTCCAGCGGCCAAAAAATTACATCCGCGCGGCCAACAATATCTTTTATCGAAACAAAGCCAATGGCACGACTGTCTCTACTGTTATTGCGGTGATCACCCATGACAAAAATATATCCCTTGGGAACCTTGGAATCCGTTATGGTTCCGTTTGGGAAGTCCACATTGTTGTATAGCTCTCCCTTGGCGTGTGCCGCTTGGATGGCCCCTTGAATGTATGGCTCCTCTACTTTCTTGCCATTGACGTACAGGTTGTCGCCTTGGTACTGGACCTTATCCCCTGCAACACCAATGACACGCTTGATAAAATCCTTACTTTCCTTTCTCACATGAAATACAATAACCTCACCGGGCTTGGGATCACGCAAACTATAAATCATCTTGTTCACGACAACTCGTTCATCTGTCTTGAAGTTCGGTTCCATGGATGCTCCCTCAACGATAAATGGCGCAAATAGCAGCCAACGTATAATGAACACGAGTACAATGGCCACAACAATCGCTTTAAGCCAATCTATCATCTCACTTTTAACTAGCGGCTGCTTTTCTAGCAATCCTTTGGATGTTGGATTCGTCAAATCATTTCCATTTCCCATGTGTTAAACCCGCCTTTTCTCACAGATTCCACTTCTATTATATGTATAATGTTTAAGTATAATCAAATTTTCCCAGTCTGGCAAACTTCATTTTTAGTTGAAACAAAAGTTTGAACTTTTTTTCACAATCCAAAAAAAGAAGTAAAAAACTATTTATGCAAACGTTAATATATATTACACTGTGCATATGCATCTTAGAGCGTTTTGGACATATGTAAGACGAATCTGTCACCTAGGAGGTGCCCTATTTTTACTGGAAAGACGGCATGAGCCACTTGTACTATGCTATCTTTTTTTAAAAATAAGAGATCAAATAAGGAGGAATTTACATGTTTAAACGCAATGATCGTCCAAAACAAGGATTTAACGCTCTAAGTCTCGGTGTTTCTTTTGTTTTCGCTTCTTCATGCCTTATTGGAACCGCTTACGCAGATACGTCATCCGATATTCCTTCCTCTACCCAGACAACAGAGATTTCCAGTGCAGTTGATTCATCTGCTGTCTCCACAACGTTGGCGGCAGGCGACTTGTACGTGGCACCAAATGGTAACGTGTCCAATCCAGGTACTATATCCAGTCCTACTACGCTCGAAGCAGCACTAACACAAATCGCACCGGGTAAAACCATTTACCTGCGGGGCGGCAACTACACCTACTCCTCAACGATCACCGTTCAGCATGGAAATAACGGCAGCAAGGGCTCTCTCAAGGGACTGGTTGCTTACGGCAGCGAAAAGCCGGTGCTTGATTTTTCAAGCCTTTGGTTCAAGCAATCGGGGACTTCAGCTTAACGGAGATTACTGGCTGGTCAAAGGGCTTGAGGTCAAAGGGGCCGGGGATAACGGTATCTATATTGGCGGCAGCAATAACCGGATTGAAAATGTGGAAACCCACCACAATCGGGATACGGGACTCCAGCTTGGACGTTATTCCACTACCGCCCCCGACAGTGAGTGGCCTTCAAACAATCTGATTTTGAATTCCTACTCTCACGATAACGCTGATCCCGATAATGGTGAGGATGCCGACGGCTTTGCCGCCAAGCTGACTGTTGGACCAGGCAATGTGTTTGATAACTGCCTGGCTGCGTACAACGTAGACGATGGCTGGGATTTGTTTAGCAAATCCGAAACAGGTCCCATCGGTGAAGTAACCATTTTGAACAGTGTCGCACACCACAACGGACAGACCTCCGATGGAACGTCTACCGCGAACAGCGATGGCAACGGCTTTAAGCTGGGTGGAGACAAAATCAAAGTCAACCATATCGTGAAAAACAGTATTGCTTTTCAGAACAAGAAACACGGCTTCACCTACAACAGCAACCCCGGCAGTATTACGTTGACCAATAATACCTCGTGGGACAATGGTCAAAGTAATTTTGCTTTTGACAAGGGTGATCACGTGTTCATTAACAATCTTTCCTTTGAGGGAAGCACCAGTGACAAAACAAGCGGTACAGATCAAGACAACTCTAGCGTGTGGTGGAAAGACAAAAAATCGACGAATGGCAAAAGTCTGGCAGTCAGTGCGGATGATTTTGTCAGTCTCACGCCTTCCATTACACGAGGTGCAGACGGTTCCATCCAGCTGGGCAATTTCCTTAAGCTCGCCAAGGGAAGCGATCTGGTCGGCTCGGGAACACCGAGCGGCACGAATATAGGGGCACGCTAAAAGCCCCTTTCCACTCAGGACGCCCTGGCCCATCTACCAACTTAGACAACTCTGCATAATATAGCGACCGGTGATTGTCCTCATAACCAGACAAAATATGAGGTGAACAGAATCATGGAACGAAAAATCACACTGAAACACACTCTCGCCTATGGAAGCGGTAACATGCTGGGAAGCGGCGCACTTGCCGTCAGCGGCGCATGGCTCATGTACTTCTATACGACCTTTTGCGGACTGTCTCCAGTTCAGGCCGCAGCCATTTTCTCCGTTGCCAGCATCATAGATGCAGTCAGCAATCCGATCATGGGCTTTATCAGCGACAACTTTCACCGAACCCGCTTGGGACGTAAATTCGGCAGAAGCCGTTTTTTCATCATGCTGGGTATCCCGCTGATGCTTGTGTATCCGTTGCTTTGGGTAGATGGGCTGGGCTTCTGGTTATTACCTGAGTACCTACGTGCTGTTTGAGCTGGTTTATACCTCTGTTATGGTACCATACGAAGCGCTTGCGGAGAGATGACCCGAGATTTCGGCGCTCGCTCCAGATTGACTGGATGGAAGGCAATGTTCGGTAAAATGGCCAACTTTGCTGCTGCTTTCATTCCTGGTCGTTTTATCGCCGCTTACGGCAAAGACTCTCCATTGCCCTTTTTGTATACCGGGCTTGTATTTGCAGCGATCCTGCTGATTGCTTTGGCATTTTTGTACAAAAACTCCTGGGAACGTCCCGACGAGGAGCTGCAAAAGGAATTGGAAGGCGAGACTCCTCTCTCTTTTATGGATTCCATGAAAAAGCTCTTTGTCGATATTTCATCGACCTTCCGGGTAAAAACATTCCGTCATCATCTCGGTATGTATTTAGGGGGCTTTTCAGCCGAATGGCTGTTCACGTCTGCCTTTACGTATTTTATTGTATTTTCTCTGTTCCAAAGCTCGGAAATGGTATCCAATCTGGACCATGTAAAAGGAAATTATCTGGAAGCGTCCGCTTCCTGCATGATTCTATATGCTATCGCCAAAGGCGTGCGCAAAGGCTATCTGCCAGAGCATTATCACCAAGAAGCGGAGATTATCCGCAAGGGAATTATTGATGAATTTATTACGATTACCGAAGAAGGACTCGTGAATCTGAACAAAACGGTGCAAGTAAGTGGCTTGGGCGGTAAGGATCGTCGAGACGGTACATTCGCCTACTATATCAGCGAGCCTATTGTAACCAACGATCCTAAAGGTATCGGAGCTTTTATTCAGGCGATGGGTGAAGCAGAGCGGATCTAAAGCAGAAAGCAACTGCATATGCTGCAATGAAAAGGACGAGGGCTAATGATTCTCGTCCTTTAGTGATCCATCATTTATTTTTCAAATCCAGAATCTCTGACTCAGACAACCCAGAGGCTCTTGCTATAATGGAGACTTCGACTCCCAAAGTAAGAAGCTCTTTGGCCATTTCAACCGTCTTCTTCCGTTTACCTAGAGCCTCACCACGAGCCTCACCCTCAGCTAGTGCTCCTTCAATCATAGAAGCTTCATCATGCAAGTATTTCTGTCTATCCTCATATAATCGGCGGGCTTCTGTATCCTGACTAAGAAATTCTAGCGTATCCATTGCTTTCTTTAATACAGGCTCATTCATCTTCAGCACCTCCCAATTGGATTTGTCGGCACCCTTTAGAAATAGTAACCAGTTGACCAATCCACCATTTTCAACGGGAACCGCGTGATCGCCCAGTTTTGGCAACTCCAGAAAATGTAGCTCAATATCATCAATTAACGGGATACCACTGCGATCTTCCCGTAAGTGAAATACATTATGGTAATGCTCGTTGGGAAGAAACGTTAATTCAGAATGTTGATGGTGACACACTTCTTCAGCAGCTTATAGGACTGACCTTCCTGCAATTGTCCACTATAAAGCTTACTCCAATAAAATAGTGTTCGCTTTTCTGTGTCATACTTATTGAATAACTGCATTTCTACATTAATCAATTCGCCCTCATCCGTCTTTGCACGAATATCCAAGATGGATTGCTTATCACGAGGGGCATCTTTCTCCATATAAGGATTGAGAAGAATAATTTCTGTTAGAGCAGGCTTTCCAGCTTCGATAAATGTTCTATTGAGGAAGGTCAACAGGACATCACGGTTTTCCTCACTGCCGAAAATACGTTTAAATAAAAAATCATTTCGAGGATTAAGCAACTCAGCCATTTGTATCAACTCCGTTTAACATTAGTATACCACGCTGAGAAACCCTTAGACATACACTACACAGGAACGAACAAATTGTTTTTTGCATCATCGATTATCTACTTCATAATCTTAAATTCATATCCCTGTTTCTTTAGATACTCTATAATTTGCGGCAAAGCTTTTGCAGTTTCTTCCTTGCCATAGGTATCATGCATTAAGATCACGGCCTTTTCCCGACCTTTTACTGACTTTATGAATTGGTTTACTAATGCGGCTGCTTTCTTGGGCTTACCCTCTGCATCTTTGTTTAGTACGTTCCAATCTACTTGATGGTAATCCTTTTGAAGTAATACTTTATCCAATGCAGCCATCCCCTGCGGATCTCTTCTCTTCCATGTCATGTGTCCACCCGGGAATCGGATCATTCTTGTAGAGAAGTCCGGTCCCAGAATACTCTTTAAGACCTGATTGTTCCTCTCAACATCCTGCATAACACGGTCTACATTTACTTTCCTGTGAGGATACAAATACTTATAATTATGTGAATACGTATGATTTCCGATCGCATGACCTTCTTTAACGATTCTTTTGACAATGTTTCTTGTGTGTTCATTTTCATTGGCTTCCTTGCCTACGATAAAAAAGGTTGCCTTTACCTTCTGTTTATTCAGAATATCCAGTATTTGAGGTGTTACCGTTACGGATGGTCCGTCATCAAAAGAGAGATAAGCTACCTTTTTCCCATTCGCACCATCCGGCAATTGCCCGAGCATTTGCTGGTTTAAATACTTCTCAACAAAAGCACCGTCTTCAACGTCGGTTTCGTCTTTTGATATAGCTGCTTTACCCTTTGAGTCCGCATTTGCTTGTACTTTTGATGGATCATGCGCTACGGAATCTGTCTTTTGGGCAAGCTCCTGCGTTTGTGCGGGTGATTTGCTGTCTGAGACCTTTATCGTAATAAAAGTAATACAGCCTACTACAAATAATAAAATAGCAACCAACATGAGTCTTCTTCTGTTTCTTCTTGAACGGTGCTCGCTTGCCCTACTATGTGAATAGCCCTTTTCCATTAGCTTATGTACCTCCACACCACGTTTGATATTCTCTAAATATAGACATATTTACATACGTTACTTTACCACAAAGTGCGCTCCCCTTTGGAGTCTCAACCTAAAATAAGAAAAACCACCGGATCAGGGGACAACCTACTCCCGGTGGCTTTTTCACTTACCTTGCTTAAAGAAGTTTATGAGCATGATTGCTAATTATGAAGATTGCTTCGTTAGGGCCTGAGCCAACAAAGACGCATAGGCTTTGGCGCCCTTGGGTTTCAAATGAACTCCGTCATGTTCAAAGTACGAGTTTTTACCAGAGCTGGCTCCGTACCAATCAATCATTGTAATTCGCGGGTCCTGAGACGCTGCTTCGGCAAGATGCTCGTTCACAATGCTCTCCCACGGCCGAGGCACACGGGTATTCACGAGTATAATACGCTTCGCATCCTTCAGACTGTCCAGCAAATTGGATAGCTGGTCCTTGGTAAAAGCGCCGTTCGTGCCCAGCTCAATAATAACCGTCTTTCCCAGCTGCCCATTCTGTCTCAGCTGCTCCAGTACGGCAGGCGCTTCCGCCATCTGACGGCCGATCCGCCCATCTACAACAGCGCCTGGAAAGAATTCCTCAATGTACGACTGTACATCCAGCATGACAGAGTCCCCAATCGCAGTCACACTTGAACCGTCGACTGTCATAGGCGCAGCCTGTTGGGTTGAAGTATCCGACGTTGTCTTAGCGTTGTCGGTAGTCCCTTCCTTGACCGTCGTGTTCTTAGACGTTTGAGGCCCGGTCGAGGCTGAAGTCGGCAGCTTGCTGCCTTGGGAAGCTTGCGGCGGCTTGATTTGAGGCTCCTTGGAAGCGACGGATACCGTGCCATGAAGCGGCGGCATCGCCTTTGACTTGGCAATAGGCTTCTCATCGCTTGATGCTGCCTGTATCGTTGCGTCCGGAGACGCCACGTATAGGTGAACGGTGCCTGCAAGAACGCCTACAAAAAGCATAGATGCTGCGGTTGTAGGAATCCATCTCCACCGTGCCTGTCTGCGAACTGCTGAACGGATTCCCGCAAGCCAGCTACGGAATCCTCCGTGGCGGATCGGCTCCTCGGTATATTTAAACGAGAGAGACGCCAGCAATACGGTGGCTAACAGTTGTACAATGATTCGCACAACATGCACACCATCGGTATCCACCTGAGGTGTCGTCAGCGTGATGACCGGAACATGCCACAGATACAGCCCGTAGGAACGGGCGCCAATCCAGCGCAGTGGATTGAGTCCCAGCAGTCGGCCAAGATGGCTGACCGGATGTGCCAACGCTGCGACTACAAGAGCAGTGACCAGCGCTATGCCTAACAATCCGCCCCGATACAGTGACGGGTCATATTCATTCGAGGCCCACGCCCAGTGACAGAGCAGCAGCAAGCTAATTGCGCCGATGCCGTCCAAAAGCAACCGTGCCTTGGCAGATGCCTGCTCTTTCAGCTTGCCGCTCGGCCATATCAGGGCCAGCGCTGAACCGGTGAGCAGAGCGAATCCACGCGTATCCGTGCCGTAATACACCCGGCTCGGATCGCTGCCCGGCACATAAAGCACGGCCATTAGAAGCGCAGAGATGAACGCCAGACACGTCACCCAGCCGGCAAGCACACTACGCTTGGGCATGTATTTTAGCCCAAGCGCCAGCAACAGCGGCCACAGGATATAAAATTGCTCCTCCACTGCCAGCGACCACAGATGCCCGAGTGGAGAAGGTGGCCCAAAGCTTTCAAAGTACGAAACCTGATGAAAAATAAACCACCAGTTGCTCATATAGACTAAAGCGGCAGGAACATCTCCGCGCAGGGCAGTAAGCCGTGACGGATCGAAAAGCAACGAGCACAGGACAATGACAGCTACAACCGTCAACATGGCAGGCAGCAGCCTTCTGGCACGACGCAGCCAGAAATCTTTCATTTTAAAGCTATGATATGTATCCCACTGACTGACCAAAATATCGGTAATCAAATACCCTGACAAAGTAAAAAACACGCCTACACCCAACAAACCACCCGGCAACCAGTCTGGATTCAGATGATACACAATGACTGCGATGACCGCCAGCGCTCTTAATCCATCCAAACCTGGCATATAACGACGTTGTGATGACAGCCGATTCAATTCCATTTCAGCCGCCGTCCTTCTTGCAAATTCAAGCTCCCTGTCTGTTCCAATGCTCTTCTGCCCTTTCTCTCTCCTGCACATCGTCCGTGCAATACCCTATAGCCTTTTTATTCATTATATAAAACTTCATAATCGTAATGATTTCATTGAAGTTAAAATTAATGACAATGTTTTTATTATATCACTCCTTTCCACACTTAGGTAAGTCGTGATAGATATACAAAAAAAGGTATCTCCTCCCTTAGGAAGAAATACCTTTTTACTGGTTTGGCTTAAAATTTGATAATTCCTGAGGTGTGCAGGAAGACAAGCAACATCAGGACCGGTGCAACATACCGAAGACCGAACAACCATACGCGGAACCAGAAGGGTTTGAGATTTGCATGCTCACCCACAGTCTTCCAGTAGTAGCCTGTGAATATAACAATCAACAAGCCGCCTAACGGCAAGAAGATATTAGAGGCTGTGAAGTCAACGAAATCAAAGAAGGATTTGTCACCAACTTTTAATTCCGTAACCAGTCCCATGGACAATGCAGAAGGGATACCCAGCAGCAAGCACAGGATAGATACGACGATAACCGAACGAACCCGGCTCCAGCGGAACCGTTCCATAACATAGGCTACGGGTACTTCCAGCAAGGATACCATAGAACCCAATGCAGCAACCGCCAGCAGTACGAAAAACAAACCGCCGAAGAAAGCGCCGAAAGGCATGGCAGAGAACGCAGCCGGTAAAGCAATAAAGACCAGGGACGGCCCTTGAGCCGGGTTAATTCCAAAAGAGAAGGTTGTAGGGAAAATAATCATACCTGCGATAAACGCATAGATTAAATCGCCGCCACCAACTGCCAGCATGGCTCCACCCAACGATTGTCGACGATCCACATAAGCACCGTAAGTGACCATAATCCCCATCCCCAGTGAGAGCGAGAAGAAGGCATGTCCCAAAGCAACCAATGCAGACTCTATACTAAGCTTAGAGAAGTCAGGATTCAGAAAGAAGGATACACCCGCACCCGAGCCTGGCAGCATAAGCGCATTTACCATTAACACGAGCAACAGGATAACCTTGGCAGGAATCAAAATTTTATTGAACTTTTCAATTCCGTTCGATACTCCGAGGGTAACCACGATGGACGTAAATGCAAAAACGACTAACAGCCAAACTAACGGGGCGTAGCCCGAGGAAAAGGCGGCAAACTGTCCAGCAAAATCCTTATTTGAAAACAGGTTTCCACTAAATGCCTCTACGGCATAATGCAGTGTCCAGCCTCCTACAATGGCATAAAACGACAAAATAACAAACGGCACGACAACAAACATAATACTCATCTTGCCCCAAATCGGATGGCCGCCTACTTTTACCATCGCAGAAGCAGCACTTCCCCGACCCGCACGGCCAAGCGCCAGCTCAGCTAGAAGTACAGGCAAGCCTACAAGCAACAGGCAGACAATAAACAACAAGAAAAATGCAGCTCCGCCATATTTTCCGGTAATATACGGAAATTTCCATATGTTACCCAATCCTGCTGCACTCCCGATCGCTGCCAATATGAATCCGGCCGACGAGAAGCGTTCATTCTTATCTGACAGGCTATTCTGCCCCTTGCTCAAACTCATTATATCCCCCTCATTCTCTCTACTTCCGCATAAACATAAGCATGCGTACATAAATAATTTTTACTCATTATAGCGTAAGTAGGATGTAAGGTCATACAAAATTTTTCACTATTATCGAAATTATTTTCATATTGTTGAAAACGTACACAATCCAACAAAATTCTACATAAAACTACATTTTTTCTTCGACATCCTTCTTTATAACGGCCTCTCCCATGCGATTGGATACTTTTTGATAAATATACGAAATCGCCAGTAGAACCACGCCAAAGGAGAAGTAAGCTACGATGGTGCTTCCTAATGTTAACAGATGTAGATCATACAAAAGCAATTTACCTGTCGACAGCAGGGTCAGTCCCAGACCAAATCTGCGAATGTAGACCAAACGCTTGAGGAAGCCGTATACGATATACAGAATCGCCAGCAGCAGATATACCAGACTAAACATAAGACCTGCATCCCCCAGTTGGAACTGAACTCCGAGAAAAGCGGTAATAATGCCCAGCAAATATACCCCCATAATGACTGGATACAGCTCTGTACTTCTATAATGGCGTGTCATCAGCGCGTTCAGGAAATCTCTGCTGCTGAAGAATACCAATATATTAAAAGCTGCGAGTACCGCCAGCGCCACATAATCAGCAGCCGTATTTTGCGCGTAATCTCCATGCAAGGTTGGAATCGCTACCGTGGCCAACAGTCCCAGCGCGTAGCCTATGACGTATAGAATCAGGCTGTAATATTGAATCACCCGATCGTACAGCAGCTTCACTTTAGGCAGGAAATACGCCAATACCAGCGATACGCAGGTGTACAGCAATACCTTGTATAAAGTATAGTGTGTAAAATTGTCCGACACGAAGATGTTGTACCAATGCCCGGCTTCATATAAGAGGTAGCAGTACACGTTCACCAAGGTTAGATATTTAAATCCTTGCATGATACGCATTTCGGACAAACGATTGTTTTTGAAAGCATCCGGACGGCTGAATTGAATGGCATAAAAGACAGTAACAACCAACATCCCCAGCGTAATGAGTGTATATTTAAGCCCAAAATAATCCGTCTCAAATCCTGACAGCAGGTATATAGGAAAATCGACGAAGAAGAATGCACCCAGACACAGTAATAAAATGCCCCAGCCTGCTCGCTCCAATTCCTTTAATCGGTAACGGCGCCCACACAATGTCAGAAGTACGGCCTCGATCAACCAGCCCATGGATAGCCATCTGACTCCAAACTGAAACGGAATCATGAGAATGACAAAGGTCAGTGAAGTCGCATAAAATAATATTTTGGTCTGTTTCTCCTCTGGAATATATCGACTAACCCAACGTCCCAATCCCCCATACACCAGGCAAAAGACGAACGCCAGCAAGCCCTTGAAATCATCCAGACCCGCATCACCAAAGAGAGAGTACAGAACGCTGCAGCTCACGACGGTATTCAGAGCCAGCAGGGAGAAATCCAGCCATGACAGCTTTGCTTTCAAACGGAACGGTACCCACAGCGTCATACCGAGGTACATCGCAAATGTAATAACTGCATACAGCATGCTCGCTGCGGCGCTTTCCGATAACCACGCCAGCACAATCATCAAAGGCGTATTAAGCAAAAAGCTGATATATTGCACAATGACCCACCGTTTGCGCAAGGATACGAGCAAAATGAGCAGGTTTAACAGAAACAGATAGCCCATAGCGATATAAACCGCGTTCCCTTCCAGCCCGTTCGCAGCCATATAGGAAAACAGCGGGAGATATCCCCCTACTAATCCAAAAGAGCAAATCGTTCGCGATTCATACCTTAACGACAATAGCACAGCGGTTACCGTAACCAGCACGGATAAGCCGATGCCTGTATACATCCCTATGATTTCCAATAAAAAGTAGCTGTAAAAAATAGATCCATACAGTACGGAAATCCCGCCGCCCAAAATACCGAGCGCAAAGGTCTGCTTTTGCTTGCGGTACAGCCATTCACCGCTGATTAGCATCAACGCTCCCAGCAGGAAGAAGGCTACACCCTTCATATCTCCTGTAAACCAATTCGAATATGAATATTTAAAGGCGGCTCCTACACCCAGAATAATGAGCAAAATTCCTAGCTTGTTGATCCAGTTCAGGCCCAGCTTCATTTCAAACTGATTTTGCTTGATGCGCTTCTGCATCGTTTCTTCGCTGATCTCTTCTTCCTGAAGTTGCTCCAGCCCATTCGTCGTATGATGAAGCAGATTTTGCTCAGCCTCTTGGAAACGTTGGCGTTGCTCCATGATCCGGTCACGGATCTCCTCTGAGAACAGTCGCAATCTGGCGACGATTTCCTCCTGATCCTCTTTAAGCTCATGCGTGGCTTGCTGAA
Organism: Paenibacillus sp. 1-18; assembly: GCF_000520755.1. Taxonomy (NCBI): domain Bacteria; kingdom Bacillati; phylum Bacillota; class Bacilli; order Caryophanales; family Paenibacillaceae; genus Paenibacillus; species Paenibacillus sp. 1-18. Next base: position 1,743 of record NZ_ASSB01000012.1, on the reverse strand, counting down.
TAAGGTGATCCACCCGGTTCTTAGCCCCATACTCAAAGGCTGTCAGCCGATTTTGCCCGTCTGTTATTTTGGATGCAAAATAGGTCTCCAGCTTTTCACGGGAAATGCGGATCATATTCGCCTTTTCACTCAGCATTTGCTCCGTTAGCGAAGTGCGCAGCTTCCCATTCTCCTGCTCAATATGTCGTACTCGCTCCTCCAACTGAATACAGCGAGCCTGATATTCCTCAAATTTTTGTCGCAGTACCTCATTCTCCAGAATGACATCCGAGGCTTCATAGTCCGCAATTAATATTTGATACTCCTTGAGCAGCTTGTTCTGTTCCTGGCGAATCGTATGTAAACGATCTTTAAAATCCTCCATGTTCTCCTCCATCGCTGTTCATTTTGGTAATCATTACATTTTACATGAAATTAAAAAGGCATTATAGAGACTATAGCCCACTTTGAACAGCGAAAATAGGATTTTAATTCAATATTATTCCAATATAGCCTACCTTTTTTCCTTCACAAATATGAAATATGGATTTAGAAAAATTGACTAGAACGTTTCACTCGTAAACAGAATAAAAAAGGAACGCCAATCTAATGAACGTTCCATACAAACCCTTAGTTTTTTATATCCTTTTTTTCGTAGGTGAAATTTCTTAAAATGACCTGCTTTGTCTTAGCTGTTAATCCTTCCCCATCATTGTCCAAATTTGCAACCTGATCGCTTGGGTACTTGTTTGGAACCTTAACTGGATAAAAATCTCCGTGCTCAGTTAACAGGATGTGGGGTTGTTTAGATTGAGCTAGATGTTCTAGTTCTTTCTTTCTCTCTGGTGAGAGCCAGTCAGAGTCGTCTGTAGCTTTAGCCTCGTTTTTGATTTCATTGGCAAAAGTTTGATTTTGTATGACGGTTATTCCCCCTCCGACAACAACAGTTAGACCTAAAACAACAATAATTGTTCTGAGTCGCTTGTTCACATCGAATCCTCCCTTCCTAAAATAAGTATTACATAGTTTTTCAATTTTCCTTTTGACACATTTTTGTTAGGATCTGATCGAATTAAACGCTTATATTACGATACAAATTTTTTTAAAAAATATATTTTGGAAACTTATAGTATGATTATATTTTGACTACTCCTGATAATACCATCTTTTGGAACAATAATAAATACTTCTATTTAATTGCTTTTTATCTTGGTAATAGGAGGTATTTGCAATGCTCGATGAAGGAGATGCAGAAGGAGGATATCATGATGAAGAATACAGGAATGACTCGTTCTTTAGATTCGTTAGGCCGAATCGTTATTCCTATAGAAATGCGGATGTCTATGGGTATTGATGCCTGTGATCCTTTAGAATTTTATATGGATATTGAAACCGGTTTTTTGAGTATGCGGAAGTACATCGGAGTCGCCTGTAAATTATGCAATGCTGTCTAAGACCTGACCTATTTCAAAAATTCACTTTTATGTAAAGACTGTATGCAAGAGCTAAAAGGAAATACAGGCGTTAGTCACGCTCCTCCTCCAGTGGTTAAGAAACCTGCATACAAAAGAAAGAGAGTAAACCAATCATCACGAGAATTAGTCGAACGCCTAAGAAAAATGGTGCATGAACATCCCCATGCCAAGCAGGGCGAATATGCAAAATGGCTTGGCGTGTCACAAGGCCGTATATCCCAGCTTAAAAAGTTGTTGTAGCTTGATTGCCCTGCCGAAAATCCGTATACTTAAAAAAAGCAAACTATAC
>NZ_ASSB01000011.1:0-3550 GCF_000520755.1 Paenibacillus sp. 1-18 | reverse complement strand
CAGCTCGATGAAGCTGCTGCCGATTGGGGCATGGGGCGAGCTGATTGTCGGCGGGGATGGTGTCGCACGCGGATATTTGAACCGTCCGGAACTGACGGTGGAGAAATTTGTTCAGGACCCGGTAAAGCCAGGAGAGATCTGTTACCGGACAGGTGATTTGGTTCGTTGGCGTGCTGACGGAAACCTTGAGATCAAGGGACGGATTGATGAGCAGGTGAAAATCCGCGGCTTCCGCATTGAGCTGGGCGAAGTGGAGGCTCAGCTTGCCAAGATAGAATCGATTCGGGAAGCCGTCGTGATTGCGCGGGCGGACGAAAGCGGACAAAAACAGCTTTGCGCCTATTTTGCGGCCAGCAGCCAGCTGAGCGCAGGCGAGATCAGAAGCGCGCTGGCAAAAGAGCTGCCCAATTACATGATTCCGTCCTACTTTGTCCAACTGGAGCAGCTTCCGCTGACAGCCAACGGGAAGGTGGATCGCAGAGCGCTGCCGACTCCCGAGGAGAATGTTCACACGGGAACCGAGTACGCGGCACCGCGGACAGCCGTGGAGCAAGCTCTGGCTTCCGTTTGGCAAAGCGTGCTCGGTGTACGCAATATCGGCATTCACGACAGCTTCTTCGACCTTGGGGGCGATTCAATCAAATCGATCCAGGTGTCTTCAAGGCTGTTCCAAGCAGGCTACAAGCTGGAAATGAAAGATATGTTCAAGCATCCAACCATTGCGGGACTGAGCCCGTATGTCCAAACGGTCAGTCGCATAGCGGAGCAAGGGGAAGTTATTGGCGCGACGAAGTTGCTCCCGGTTCAGCACTGGTTTTTCGAGCAGCATTCTGTAAGTCCGCATCATTTTAACCAGGCTGTCATGCTGTACCGGGAGGATGGTTTTGAGGAAGCGGCGCTTCATCAGACGATGAAGAAGATCGCCGAGCATCACGATGCGCTGCGGCTGGTGTTCCGTCAGACGGAATACGGGTATGAGGCGTGGAACCGCGGCATGGCGGAAGGCGAACTGTATACTTTGGAAATTGTCGATTTCAAAGAGCAGGTTGCCCCCGAGGCAGCCATCCAAGCGAAAGCAAGCGAAATCCAACGCGGCATCGACCTGATTCATGGACCTTTGATGAAGCTGGGGTTGTTCCGGTGCGCGGAAGGGGATCATCTGCTGATTGTCATTCACCATTTGGCCGTAGACGGTGTGTCGTGGCGAATTTTGTTCGAAGATATCGCGACAGGCTACGAGCAGGCGGTAAACGGCCAGGAGATTCAGCTCCCGCAAAAAACGGATTCCTACCGGACATGGGCACAGCAGTTGTCGCTGTACGCGGAAAGTCCGGCGATGGAACATGAGCGGGCTTATTGGGAACAGCTCGGGCAAATAGTAGCAGAGCCGCTGCCGAAGGATGAGGTGCAGACCTGTCCGCTGGTTTTAGACAGCGAAACCATCACGATTCAATGGACCGAAGAGGAAACGGAGCTGCTGCTCAAGCAGGCGAACCGCGCTTATAATACGGAGACGAACGACTTGCTTTTAACGGCACTGGGGCTGGCTATTCAGGCCTGGAGCGGTATCGGGCGAGTGCTGGTCAATCTGGAAGGGCACGGCCGGGAGCCGATTATCCCGGATATCGACATCACCCGCACCGTAGGCTGGTTCACAAGTCAATTCCCGGTTACCTTGGAGATCGGAAGCAACAACGATCTGTCAGGCCAAATTAAGCGGATCAAGGAAAGTATGCGCAGCATTCCGCATAAAGGCATTGGCTTCGGCCTCCTGAAATATGGGTCTGCAAATCTGGAACGTGTTATACGTGAGCTCAAGCCGGAAATCAGCTTTAATTACTTGGGCCAATTCGATCAAGACTTGGACAATAGTTCGTTGCAGCTATCTCCTTATTCGACAGGCGGCGCGATAAGCGAACATGCTGTGCAAGCTTATACTTTGGATATGAACGGGATGATTTCCGAAGGAACGCTATCGCTTGCCATCACTTACAGTAGCAAACAATACCGCAAAGAAACGGTGGAGCGGCTATCCGAGCTCATCCGGACATCCTTGCAAAAAGTCATCCGGCACTGCACAAGCAAAGAAACGGCCGAATTGACGCCAAGCGACATATTGCTGAAGGGATTGACTATAGAACAGCTCGATCAACTGGCATCGCATCATCGGCACGTTGGCGAAATCGAAAATGTGTACAAGCTGACGCCGATGCAAAAAGGAATGTTTTTCCACAGTCTGCTGGAGCCGCATTCACTTTCGTACTTCGAACAAGCGACGTTCGAATGGCATGGTCACTTTGATGCGCAAAGCTTTGCGCAAAGCCTGGATGCTTTGGTGCAAAGACATGCTGCGCTCCGCACCAATTTTTATAACGGATGGGGCGACCCGGTACAAATCGTTTATCGAACCAAACGCAGTGAATTCAATTATGAAGACCTGCGCGGGATGGAGCAATTACAGCGTGAGGCGTATATCCGGAATTATATAGATGATGACAGAAACAGAGGGTTTGATTTGACGCAGGACCCGCTGCTCCGCGTTTCCGTTCTACACAAGGGCGAAGCGGATTATCTGCTTATGTGGAGCTTTCATCATATCATTATGGACGGCTGGTGCGTGCCTCTCATTACACAAGAGGTGTTCGAAACCTATTTTGCGATCAGCCAGCAGAGAGAACCTGAGTTTCTCCCAGCCTTGCCGTACAGTCGTTATATCGAATGGCTGGATCGGCAGGATGATCAGGCGGCAGCCGAATACTGGAGCGACTATTTGGCAGATTACGAACAGCATACGCAGATTCCTCAAGCGAAAGCCCAAAACAAGCCGGAAGCCTACGTTTCAAAACAGATCGTTTGCGAGCTGGGCAAGGATCTGACCGGGCGAATCGAACAGGCGGCAAAACGGTATCAGGTGACAGTCAGCACTTTGATGCAGACTGTTTGGGGAATCGTGCTTCAAAAATACAATAGTAGCAGGGACGTTGTTTTCGGCAGCGTTGTTTCGGGAAGACCTGCGGAAATACCGGGAATTGAAAGCATGATCGGACTGTTTATCAACACGATTCCAGTACGTGTGCGGTCAGACGAAACCATCAGTTTCGCAGATATGGTCAAACGGCAGCAGCAACAGTACCTGGCTTCCCATGCCTACGATACGTACCCTCTTTATGAGATTCAGACGCAAACCGGACAACAGCATTTGATCACACATATCATGGTATTTGAAAACTATCCCGTAGAACAGCAAATCGAGCTGTTGGGCGGGGAGCAGGCAGCTTTTGAGATTACGGACGCTGAGCTGTTTGAGCAGACGAACTATGATTTCAATCTGATTGTTTTGCCGGGCGAAGAATTTAAAATCGTATTCCGCTATAACGAGCTCGTCTATGAGCAGTCTGGCATCAAACAGATTCAGGGACATCTGATTCATATGCTGGAACAGGTGGTAAGCCGCCCGAACATTCGTGTGAACGAGCTGAAGCTGGCGACGCCGCAAGAGGAGGCGCAGATGTTGCTCCTCGGAGGCAGTGCGACAACCGCTTATCCTAAG
>NZ_ASSB01000010.1:0-1077 GCF_000520755.1 Paenibacillus sp. 1-18 | reverse complement strand
TTTTTCCATTTCAAGGTTTCTTCATCCGTATCCGTTACCCAACTTAAATCAGAATACTTTCTAATATGATTAAATGCCTGTTCGTAATCTCTTCTTTCGCCACAGGCTTGCATTCGAAGTAAATGTGAGAATGCCCAGTAAGCAAACAAAGGGAAGCTGGGCTGCCTTGAATTTTCTTTTTTCACACGATGTTGCTGTTTGCTCAATTTGTATTGAATCTCAGCCTTTTCTCCCAAAGCTTTAGCGAATAATTCCACTTTGTCCCATTTACGTAACGAACGATATGTATTCGCTAAATCCTTTAAACCATCTAGTTGGTCTAGTTCGTCCAAACGAACAACGTAGGTTGTAAACTGCACGGCTGCTTCATAGTTTTTTTCTTGGTCATCCCCTTGCCTGCTCTGAAACAGGCGGTACTGACATAGAGCCAAGCGCTCCGAGTGCTGCTTATTCTCAGTTAGAGCCACATTTTCATAAAGTATAGCCGCCGCTTCATACAAACCGTCTTCAAAAAATTGTTCAGCTAGTTCAAATAATGGAGTAGCATAGCTTAACTTATCCAATAACATATTCACGACTTGCTGAATACAATCCAATTTATTCAACTTTGCACAACTTTCCAGATAGGGACTCATTCTACGCCAGTTGGGGTTAGTATCAGCCAAACATTCGGGGATATAACGCTCATAATAATAGCCGACGGGGTGTCCCATCGCTTCTGTAATTCGGTCTAACTGATAGACTGAAAATTTACGGTTTCCATTAACGAGACCGCTAACTGTGCCGGGGTTCATATTCGACACTCTTGCGAAATCACTAATGTTTAGATCATTCTCATGCATGTATTTAACCAATTCTGTAAGTATCGTGGTTGTATTGGACAAAATAAACCACCCCTTTAAAGGAAACTTATTAGGATATCAACTCATTAAAAAAGACTATTGCAATCCAATGATAGAATAGAATTACCACAATGCATTATACCATCTTTTGGAACAAAATCATATACCTTTCATATTTGTACCACGATACCTTTTAGGATAGTTTACAATGATTTCTTGATTAAGGGTATCATCA
>NZ_ASSB01000009.1:0-315 GCF_000520755.1 Paenibacillus sp. 1-18 | reverse complement strand
AGCGTTGTTCTTTGAAGGAGAGCAGTTGACCTATCGCGAGTTGAATGAACGCGCGAATCGTCTGGCTCGTACCTTGCGCAGTCAAGGCGTGACGAAGGATCGCCTGGTGGGTCTGATGACTGAACGCTCGGTAGACATGATCGTGGGCATCTTCGGGATTATGAAAGCCGGGGGAGCATATGTACCAATTGATCCGACGTATCCGGAGGAGCGTATCCGCTATATGCTGGATGACTCGGGGGCAGAGCTGTTGTTGACGCAAAGTCATCTGGTAAACAATGCAGCTTTCGACGGCAATGTGCTGGTGCTGAATGG
>NZ_ASSB01000008.1:0-4409 GCF_000520755.1 Paenibacillus sp. 1-18 | reverse complement strand
TCTTAAAGAAACGCATCGATTTGAAACTCCTAATTGAGAAGGGCCAACTATAAGACCTTCTCCACCATAATATCCGAATACCCAATTTTTTTACCTAAGATTCAGAGAGCATATATTCAAAAAAATTTGATTAAGGTTAATAGTTAAAAAGACAATTGTACAAAAAGCTATAGATAGAAATAAAGATGGTATCCCTGAGAATAGGAATACCATCTTTATTTTTACTTATGCTTATCTAAGAATTCTTGAAGCTTCTCTACATTGATATCGTTATTAACCTTCCACGTATCATTTTCTTTTAAGAAGGTGAGTTGGCCTTCTAAAGGAATTTTTTCGTTTTTATCCTTCAAAACAAGATTTCCCGAATAGGTTATTTCCATGGATTCTTTTGTTGCATTTTTCTCTTGGATTTTGAGGTCTTCAAGTGTTAAATCTGTTTTTTCAAGAGAAGCTAATTCTAGAGGAAGAGCAATTCTCCGATTGTCAGCTTGTTTTTTTAAAAAACTTGTTGTCATTAGTGATTCTAATTTACTTTTTCTTTGCTCCACCCAGTCGGGTGTAATCGATTTTTTGTAGTCACTTACTTCAAATTCAGTAAGTTTAAATTGCGTAGCAACTTCTGTAACATTCTGCATGTCTGAATCATTTTTATTTTCTTGAGTAATTGTGGTATTGTTAGTCTTCTGTTCTGAGTTGTTTGAAGTAGTAGCTTGATCTTGATTTTGATTTGAACAACCTATTGCTGTTGTTAACAATACGTGGATGTTAGAAGGTAAATGGATTTTCTCATTTTTAATTCCCCCTATATAGTTTTGATTGTAATGTTAATTTTACCATAAAAAGGACTAGATTCATATAATCTGGGGGTACAGTTCAGTAATGGAATTATTTAATGAACACTAATATTACAAAGAAGATTGGGAACAGATGACCATAATTTATACAACTCCGGGCGTTGAGGATTTAACTGCGGGGGTAGAATCAATTAGTTGTACATAGCTACTAAATATACAAATTCACGAATTGGTTTTCTGATAAGTTAGTATAAATATACCATGAACTAGGAAAAAAACCTTATAATATTCTTATAAAGGAGACTGCATTGTTGGCTAAATTAACTCAACAAGAACTTGAATCTCACCTCTGGAAATCAGCAGACATCCTGCGGGGATCTATTGATTCTAGTGACTATGAAAGTTATATATTCGGGCTTCCTTTTATTAAGCGACTCAGTGATGTCTTCCATGAAAGACGTTCTGAACTGATCTCGGAGCATGGGGAGGAGATTGGTGGAATTTTAGCAGAAGATTCGGATCAGTATCAGTTTTTTGTTCCACTTGGAGCCCGTTGGGAAGAAATTCGGAAAAATGCTCAGGATAGGTACCGTTATTAATGTAGCATTTGAGTCCCTGGAAAATGAGAATCAGACATTAGAAGGCGTGCTAACTCCAATTGATTTTAACCGTAAAGTAGTACTCACGGATGAAGTACTTGCAGCGACTACTCCAACATTTTTCAACTATTGAGTTAACGAATAATAATCTCTCCGAGCAACAACTCTTAACCAGAGGAATCGGACATACAGAATTTAAACAGACGGAATTGGGAGGAATTCCGTTTTTATGGTCTATTAAAAAAATTGGGGAGATAACTGAAGTTAAAACTGGAGGAACCCCAAGCAGAACAAATAATTCATATTGGGAAAACGGCACTATTCCTTGGATGTCATCAGGTGAAATTAATCTCAGGGAAGTCTATAATGTCAAAGAGAAAATTACCGAACAGGGGTATCGAAAATCTAATACCACATTGTTGCCTATTGGAACAGTAATTTCAAATCAAGAGTTAGTAGCTGAATATAGCTTTATTTTGGCTAAAGAATCTTCATGGATACCAGGCCCGAACGGGAGAGGAATCAAAGAATTTGAAAAAACGATGCAGCGAAGCCAGCTACTGCGTACCTTGGTCGGATGTTCCCCGGCTTTATTAAGGGACGCTCTTTACCGATCAGGGAGGTTATGAATATGAAGACATGCGGTTATTGTGGTTCGGCTGTAGAGCGAAAAGGCAATATGTATTATTGCGCTTTTTGTGACATGGAATTGTATAAAGAAGATGTGCAGGAAGATGGACAGCGTAAGCTGGTACCGATTACTGCAGGCGCTACGCTGGCCGGAGCCGAGCGCAGCACGCCCGAATTGATGGAGCTGGATAGCTACTACCTAACGGAGCTGCTTACGCTGGTTCGGAACATCTACATCACCTCTTTCATAGCATATAGCATTTGATAAAGAGAGGTGGCTGCTGATGGAGATACCTATAACAGGTTTCGTTGTTCATTCCGACGATTCCAATTCCAATCATTCGCATAAGCTTTTTATTACTTCGTGGGACGGAAGACCAGTTAATGTTCATGTTCACCCTTTTAAAGGTAATACTTCGTTTGATGTTGGGCACTATCACCATTACGCTGGAGTAACACAACCAGCTCCAAGTGGTGTTCCGCATGTTCATCATTATTATGCAGAGACATCACTTAACGATCAACATACGCACATTATTAGAGGAACGACAGGACCCGCAATTCAAATGGCAGGTGGCGGGCATTACCACCAATTTGAAGGGTATACAACGGTAAACGGCAGAATCCCTCACGCTCATAGGTACGGTGGAAATACTGGAGATGAGGAAGGATACCGTTACCAGTCCAATTAAAAAAACTCATCCCCATACCTATAGGGCTTTGACTGCTAGAATGCCTAATGTAGTAAATGAATGATATGGGGGTTATCACCTTAATATTACAAAAGGATGAGCTGCTATAGCTTTGTCCTTTTTTTGTACTTCTATCGGTACGCTACAGCAACTCAGCAGCCTGAAGCAGGCGTAATGCCTACGATGAGATATCAATAACAACCTCATCTTCCTCATCTATAACTTTCTAAGCGTGCTTATAGGTGAAGACTATCACTTCTATAGATATCATATCTTAGACCAATCAAATATGTCATGGTATATTGTTGACATCCAAGAGAGAGCTATATAGCTTTTCTCCACTAGTTCGAAAAACACAGGGGTGAATGTTGATGAGTAAAAAGACCATGTTCGAGAAAATTTGGGATAACCATGTCATCTATCAGGAAGCGGGAAAGCCGAGTATTTTGTACATTGATCTTCACTTGGTCCATGAGGTAACCTCGCCGCAGGCGTTTGAGGGGCTTCGTCTTAGCGGACGCAAGGTGCGTCGTCCAGAGCTTACATTTGCAACAATGGATCATAATGTACCGACATTTGATCGCTACAATATTACGGATCCGATTTCCAAACAGCAGATTGATACCTTAACTCAAAATTGCCGCGATTTCGGTGTTACACTGTATGATCTGGATACCATTGATCAGGGTGTCGTTCACGTTATGGGACCTGAACTTGGTCTGACTCATCCGGGGAAAACGATTGTTTGTGGTGACAGCCATACCTCCACACACGGTGCGTTCGGGGCGCTTGCTTTTGGTATCGGAACAAGCGAGGTAGAGCACGTGCTGGCAACACAATGTCTCCAGCAGGCGAAGGCAAAAACGATGGAAGTTCGTTTTGTAGGCCGCCGGAAACCAGGTGTAACAGCAAAAGATATGATTTTGGGCGTCATTGCTAAATATGGCACAGATTTCGCTACAGGCTATGTTATTGAGTACACTGGCGAATCCATTCGCGAATTGAGCATGGAAGAGCGCATGACGGTGTGCAACATGTCCATAGAAGGCGGAGCTAGAGCCGGTATGATCGCGCCAGATGAAACCACCTTCAATTACTTGCGTGGACGTGAGCATGTAGCGCAAGGACCTGCTTTCGAGCAGGCGGTTGCTGAGTGGAAGGAACTTGTTACAGATGAAGGCGCTGAGTTTGATGTTGTGCTGGAATTTGACGTGGATTCCTTAATTCCGCAAGTAACTTGGGGCACCAGCCCAGGTATGGGTACAGATATTTCTTCAAACGTACCAATTCCGGCAGAATTGCCGACAGAAAACGAACGTAAAGCGGCTGAAAAAGCCCTTGAATATATGGATTTGAAGCCAGGCACACCGATCACGGATATTGAGATTGACTATGTGTTTATCGGCTCCTGTACTAATGGGCGGATTGAAGATTTGCGCGCTGCAGCTGAGGTTGCCAAAGGCTACCAGGTTTCGAACAGAGTAACGGCAATCGTCGTACCAGGTTCAGGTCGTGTGAAAATTCAGGCTGAACAAGAGGGACTGGACGTTATTTTCAAGGAAGCAGGTTTCGAGTGGCGTGAAGCGGGATGCAGCATGTGCCTTGCGATGAATCCGGACGTGCTCCAACCGGGACAGCGTTGTGCGTCTACCTCTAACCGTAACTTTGAAGGTCGTCAGGGACGCGGAGGACGG
>NZ_ASSB01000007.1:0-13546 GCF_000520755.1 Paenibacillus sp. 1-18 | reverse complement strand
GATGGTGCTGCGTTAGCGGCATGGGCGTCTAATACTAAAAATGTGTGGAACCCATAAAGAAACTCAGAAGCTGCATAACTAATGAGATGCCCTGCATCATCTAAGAAAGTTAAGTCTGCTAGAGTTGTCACAGTTCCCAGTCGAGAGCCATGATAACTCAAAAGCCTTTTTTTAATAGTTTATGACTTTAGTGTTCTGCCCTTAAAGAGAATATATGCCAGATCATTTTTAACAACTTTATTATTTTCGAATACGTTATATCCTCGTTACGAGTCACGATTTCGTCCTTATTTATACTTGGTCTTATACGATTTCTATTTTCGCCCGCCGTGCTATTATCAAAAATAAAAGTGGTATTTAAATCTTCAATGCCCTCACTAAGCTTCTTCCCTGTTACATTAGGCACCATGAAGCGATTATTTTTATCGATATAAGGAGTTTTGGGCGTTTTAAATAAGACATTAAAAAAAACAAAATCAATATCTCCATCATAATACCCGGTTGAAGTTGTAAGCTACATTACATCTAAATTCCAGACAAAAGAAGTATCGTATATCTACCAGAAAATATACGATATGGAGTGAATGAAATGGACAATCAAAAGTTGCAAAGGCAACTGAATGCTGCCAAAGCTCATGTGGAAAAAATGCTCCCTCAAGAGATACTGGACATATTTGAAAAAACGATCCACGAAATTGGTGATTCGAATACCGCCAATGGACTTAGCCTCGGTACCAAAGCGCCTGATTTTAGCTTACCGGACTATACAGGCCGAGCCATAACACTATCTGAAGAAACAACAAAGGGAGCTGTTGTTCTTATCTTTTACAGAGGACATTGGTGTCCGTTCTGCAATCTGGAGCTACAAGCCTACCAACGGTACATAAATGATATAACTTCGCTCAATGCTCAACTGATTGCCGTGAGTCCACAAACTCCCGAGCACTCAATGAGCATGCAACAGAAGAACGAATTGAGCTTTCATGTATTAAGTGACCTGCATAATCAAATAGCAGAAAAATACAACCTCAAATTTAAACTTCCTGAATATGCACATGAAATTTACAGATCATTAGGCATTTCACTGGATACATTTAATGGCGACAGCGCCTGGGAGCTGCCTGTACCCGCTACATATGTAATTGATTCAGAAGGTATTATTCGTGCAGGAAATGCTTATGCTGACTACAAAAAACGAGTGGAGCCTGCTGACGTATTACAAGTTCTACGCTCTCTCTAGAGTCACTATTAAAAAATAATTCTTATCTATCTGCATAGGTGGGGGCAATATATGAATCCTAAAAATTACTTCCTAATTCCAGATTCAATATTACAACGCAAAGGGGCTCGCAAGGGAACAGATATTCCTGAAGATGTGCTTCAACTGCTACAGCAAGGACAGCTTCAAACGGTGAATCTCACCGAATGGCTGGCTGTCGACCATGCTGTACTGCTGCAGCATGCTCTCGATGATTTTGGATTGCAGCGATCATGCGATGTCTTCCTGTCTGAATTGAATCATTTGAAGGAAAAGAAGATCATGAAAATACTCCCTGCGATTGCGCAGGCATGGCTGAACTTGTTCGAGCAACAAACATATGAAGAACGTACTCTGATCTTTAGCGCCATGGCCTCCCATCTCTCAGACAGCATTCGCTGCTGGGCTGCCTATATCGTCGGGATTGATCCCCGTTTAAGTGTCGAGCAAAAATTGACAGGCATTCGTCCCTTTGCGGCTGACCCCCATTTCGGAGTGCGTGAAATTTCCTGGATGGCTGTAAGAGGGTCCATTGCCATGCAACTGCTCGAATCGCTGGCGCTTTTAAACGATTGGGTACGGGATCAGGATGCCAATATACGTCGTTTTGCCATCGAATTGACTCGGCCACAAGGTGTCTGGGCCAAGCACATTCCTGAGCTAAAAGAACAGCCAGAGCTGGCGCTTCCACTTTTGGAAGCTGTTCAATCCGACCCGGTCAAATATGTTCAGGACTCCGTGGACAATTGGCTGAATGACGCCAGTAAAACCAACCCGGAATGGGTGCTTCGAGTTTGTGATGCGTGGCTGAAGACTTCGAATACAAAAGAAACGAGGCGAATAGTCACACGAGCCAAAAGAAGCTTGATGAAAAAGCAGTAATTCAGAGACTCTTCCCCATCCAATCCATATCCCAGCTGATTTACATAAACTATGAGATACATCTGGAATATTAGGAATGGAGGATTCCTATGTCTATTATCCGAATCTACTTGGAAGCAGACAGCGTCGTTTCCGGAAACATTGCTATCACAACGAATATAAATGTCACACGGACCGTCAATCGTTACACACCATTGCTGTGCTTGGCAACATTGTTGGAGGAGTGACCACCATCCCGGCACAAAGTTTCACGAATGATAGCGGTACTTCAGTTGCGGCAAACGGTCTAATTGTTTCGACCAGTAGTGGATATTACAATGTATTTGTAAATGGAACATTTCTGCGAGGCGTGTTAACAACGCTTTCCACTGCTAATCTAATCATTAATACAGGCTTGGTTGTTGGTGTGACGGTAGTTATTGAGGTTATCTTTCAACACTAGCGCCTCCTCAACCTCTGTCAATAACGTCACAGTGACGACACAATTAGCGACTGAGCTGAGATATCATAAAATAACCAAAAAAAACCGCCAAACAAGGGTTTGCCCCCGTCTTTAGCGGTTTATTTCTCTATGAACCAAAGGATTCATCAAAAATGTATGCTACACGTTTTTTAAGTTGTATTCAGCCTTATTTTTTGTTGTCTAATAAACAGATTGTTCTTCCAGTCACATAACAAAAATAAATTTTTAAATCTTGAAGTTCTCCACCAAAACCCGCAGCTTCTCGGCCAGTGAAGAGAGGAGCGCTGCGGAGGATTCCACTTCTTGCATGGCGGCAAGTTGTTGCTCCGAAGAGGCAGACAGGGATTCCGCCCCTTCAGCCGTATGATTGGAGACCGTTACAATATTCTGAATGGCTTCAACGAGCCCTTCGGAGATCAGAGCCAGCTCCCGGACTGTGGCTGAAATTTGCTCGCTTTGGGAAGACATATCGGAGACGGAGATTTCGATCTCGGAGAAGGAGCGTCCGGCCGATATGATCAGCTCCTTGCCCTGCAGCATTTCGTCCGTGGAACGTTTCATAGTTTCACCCGCCTTGTCCATTTGGGTGATAATCAGACTGATCAGCTCGCTGATTTGTCTGGCGGATATGGAAGAACGTTCGGCCAGCTTGCTGACGGAGCCGGCGACAACGGCAAAGCCCCGGCCTTCTTCTCCGGCACGCGCAGCTTCTATCGCCGCATTCAGCGAAAGCAAGTTAGTCTCCTCGGCTATGCTGGTGATGGTGTCGACGATGTTCTCAATCTCCTTGGAATGGCTACCAAGCGTATCAATAATACTTGAGAGATCGCTGATGTTTTCGCTCACTACTCCTATTTGGGAGGTGGCGGAATCCATCGATTCCCGGCCAAGACGCGCTTTCTGGACATTATCCGCGGCCTTGTTCATTGCGATGTCCGCATTGCCGGCAATATCGCTGATGAAGCGTGATATATCCTGAACGGCTTTATAGCTTTCTTCCAGGTTCTCCAGTTGGGTATGCGCCCCATCAGCCAGCTCAATCGTAACATTCACGCTGTGCTCTCCGGCACGGTTTGTTGCCTGGGCACTGGCAGACAGCTCCTGGGAGGAAGAGGCGACCAGAATGGAGGTGTCATTGACCTGAGTAATCAGGTTGCGCAGGTTCATTGTCATATCGTTGAAGTCGCGAGCCAGATTCCCGATTTCATCCTTACTTTTGAAGAGAATTGGTTCATGGGTAAGGTCACCTTTGGTAATGGTGTTCACAGAGATTGACAGCTTGGTAAGCGGACTTACCATACGGCGAATCAACAGGTAAGCGACAAGGATAGCCACGATGAAGATGGAACCGCCAATAATGAAGGGCTGAACAATAATATCCAACGTCCGTTCCTGAATTAACGAGCCGTCAAAATTGATAGCCATCAGTGCAACAATGGGCTTGGTGGGATCATGATCCTGATAGATGGGACCATATCCGGTTTTGAGGGAGGTTCCTTCATATGTATAAACCTTGGAGTATGCGGAATGCTTCATGGTAGTTATCATTTCTTTGTCTTCGTCTGTGAAGTAGAAGGAATCGCCAGCTTGATAGCCTCTTTGCTTGAAGTTGGCATCGGCAGCGAGAATTTTTCCATCCAGAGAGAGAATGAAAGCCTCTTTAAAAATAGGCTTATGTGCCACAATCCAGCCGATCCGGTCTTCAATGGCAGCAAGTTTGCTGTTATCTCCACTGGCCAGAGCAGATATATCCGCAGGATCTATAAGGCCAGTCGTAATATTGGCGCAGCCCACCAGCTCGATTCCTGCAGCTTCATCTACTTGATGGTAAGCGGTACGATATCCGAAGTATCCAATGGAGGATCCTACGAGAAACAGCATGACGAGCATCATCCAAGTTAATTTTGTTGCCAGTTTCATTATGTGAACCACCAATCCTGACTCTAATAAATTTTAGTGACAATAAGTTGTCATTGCTACGATTATAGCCTATCAACACTTGTTGGAATATGGCATTTTGGTGTCGGAATATGACATTTTAGTGCTGGAATATGTCGTTTTATATGAGAAAATTCATTGTTTTTTATCGTTTCATCCATATCATAAAATAACCATAAAAAAAACCACCAAACACAGGGTTTGCCCCGTCTTTAGCAGTTTATTTCTCTATGAACCAAAGGATTCATCAAAAATGTATGCTATATGTTTTTAAAGTTGTATTCAGCTTTATTTTTTGTTGGCTAATAAGAGATTAACGATAGTATCGAGTTGGAGCTCCAGCGAATAAGGGTCCTCCATGACAAACTCATCACCTTGATCACTGAATGAATCGTACATATAGACCTGTCCTGATTGGCCCCTTCAACTTCTGAACCATATACAAAGATATGATCCCCCATATACTCAGGCACATCCCTTTTCCCTATGCAGTACATGGAAACGTTCCAGCTTATAAATACTGTCGTCAAGCCCCCGATCCAAACCATCCACGTATCTGATCGCATTCACTTTCAAACTATAGCCTATCATAGTTGATAATTATTCTCATAGGTAATGAAGTGATTTTGTACGGAACCTCTACTTTGTATTATCCATTTTTCTGACCGCGTTCTCCGCAGCCTCCATGATTACTTCTCCCAGTGTGGGATGGGGATGAATGGTTAGAGCCAAGTCTTCTACGGTTGCTCCCATCTCGATAGCTAAAGCAAGCTCCGAAATGAGTGTTGACGCTTCGACACCCACGATTTGCGCACCCAATACGATTCCCGAGTCCTGCTTTGCTACAATTTTGATATACCCCTCTGCTGCCCTGAGTGCCAATGCTCTGCCGTTAATTGTAAAAGAAGATTTACCAATGACAATCGGCAGGGCTTTTTCCTTTGCTTCCGTTTCACTTAGGCCGACACTAGCCAGCTCCGGTTCAGAAAAGACAACGAGCGGCATAGCTTTATAATCCACTTTAGCAGCTTGACCTGCAATCGCTTCTGCTGCAATCTTTGCTTCATAGGAAGCCTTATGAGCAAGCGCTGGACCTGCCGTAATATCTCCGATGGCAAATATATGCGGAATAACGGTTCTACACTGCTCATCTGTCTCGATCAGCCCCTTGCTCGTCACTGGCAAGCCAATGCGCCCCAGTCCCAGCCCGCCATCCGTATTGGGTTTTCTGCCTACAGTAACCAATACAAACTCTGCGGCAACATGATGCTGCTCCTGACCTTTTGAATAATGCAGCGTAATGGTATCCACATTCTGCACGACTTTTTCGGCTGTCGCCCCGGTTACGATATCTACACCATCTGTTTTCAACTGCTTGACAACAGGGGCCACAAGATCCGCCTCAAATCCCGGCAGTACCCTTTCCCCTCCCTCCAGAATCGTTACCTTTGTTCCAAATTTGGCATACATTTGTCCAAGCTCAACGCCTATATATCCACCGCCTATCACGACTAGACTGGTCGGAGCCTCTGGAAGCGAAAGCGCCTCTGTAGAGGACAAAATACGCCCGCCGAATGGAAATGCTTTCAGCTCTATTGGACGGGAACCGGTTGCTAATACGGCATTCTTAAAGGAAATGGTTTGTTCCGCTCCATTTTGCTTGATGATCGCTGTATGCTCGTCAATCAAGCTGGCCTCCCCTTTCAGAATATTCACACCTGCCGTTTTCATTAAAAAGCCGACTCCGCCTGCCTGCTTATTCACAATCTCCTGTTTGAAAGCTTGAGCATTCACGAAGGACGCTGCTGCATCTGCCTGATTGAACTGCCTGAGCACCTCATAGCGATGCGCTTCAGCAATCAAAGCTTTGGATGGAATGCAGCCAACATGCGTGCAGACTCCACCTAGCTGACCTCGCTCGACAATCGCCGTTTTCATTCCAAGCTGAGAAGAACGCAGTGCCGCCACATAACCTCCCGGACCTGATCCAATGACCAGGGTTTCTACAGATTCAAGCTTGCTCATAACCTAACACCTCCTGGTAAAATGGTTTGATTTAAAATATGATGAACATAATATATTATAATCATCATATTTTAAATGCGTCAATAGTGGTGATCAGCCACGCTAAAGTCGTCTTTACAAAAAAGCAAATTGACACAATTTATTATGATGATTATAATATTTTGAAGTTAGCATTATGAACCCGTGGAGTGATTACAATGCCTTATCCAAAAGGTCATAAGATGAAAGTACGGAATAAAATCGTTGAAAGCGCTGCCCAGGCTTTTCGTGCCAACGGAATCCATAATGTCAGTGTGCCCTTTATTATGAAAGGGGCCGGATTAACTCACGGCGGGTTTTATTCACACTTTGACAACAAAGAACAACTGGTAGCTGAAGCCTGTCGCTATGCCGTCAATGACACCCTCGCACTTCTTCAGAAGGCCGTTGACCAGGAAAAGCAAGATCCCAAAATCAATGTTGTCATAGACTACTATTTAAGCACCCATCACCGTGATCAAACAGAAATTGGCTGTATTATTCCTGCCCTTTCCGTAGAAATAGCCCATTCTTCCGAAGAAATCCGGCAGATATTCACGCAGGAGTTGGAACGAATGATTACGTTTATCTCCAATTTGGCGGGAATGGATCTGTCCAAGGGTAGCGCATTGTTCAGCAGTATGGTCGGCTCTCTTGTGCTTGCACGTTCTGTTAATGATCCTGAACTGAGCGATTGCCTTCTCTCGGCAGGCAAACAACACGCCAAAGCGCTGGTTAACCCCTAAACAAATGCCCTTTTCGTTAATAGCCATAGTTGAATGTAAACATGTTTTACGTACGCAAAAAGCCGCTAAAGACCAATCAATCCTTGGTGTTTAGCGGCTTTTTCCTATGGCTCTAAGCTCAAAACGGGAATTGCGATTTGTCAGAGATTCGAAGTCTGCACTCGCCAAATGTTTGTTATGTTCCAAATCGTTTACGGTACCCGCATTTGCGACACAGCTCTTCCACCGCTTCTCTCCTGGAGAACCCGAAGTACATACGATTTGCACGCTCCCCTTCAACAATGTCGGTAAAAGATTGCTCATGCACGTTACCTAGATTAATTACGCCTTCACCATCAAGACAGCAAGGAACAACCGTTCCATCTACTAATACCGCCGCTTGGCTGCGAAGCGCATGGCAAAAACCTTTGCCGTCATCTTCTGGGGAGCTCAGGCTTGGCCATTCAAATTCGTGATCCTGATTCAAATAAATATTGGGGGCAATTTTAATCCCACTCCCAGGTACAACCTTTTCCTCAATCCGGTAATCCAGTCCAAACTCCCGCTCCAGCTGCTCAAGAGTCACACGGTTGCGCTGGCGCTCCGCATTGGTCAAATTATCCGGCGTCAGGTTCCAGAGACGGAACGAAATAATGACATTATGCTTCACAGCTTCTCTGACAAACGTGAAAATATTACCCAAATATCCTTCTCTGTCTACGGAGCCTTCATGCCCGTCAAAGCTGTGAAGAGAAAAGTTCATCTGGCGTAGCGCCGGTTGCCCAAGCAGCTTATGTCCAGTCTTGGGCAGCAAAGTACCATTGGTAGTAATATTGACCTTTAAGCCTTTCTCATGAGCACTCTCCAGCAAAAGATCAATTTTCGGATGGAGCAGCGGCTCTCCTTTTACATGCAAATAAATGTAATCCGTATGCGGCTTGACCTGGTCAAGCACATTTCGAAAGACTTCTGGATCAATAAATTTTTTGACACGCTGTGTTTGAGGGCAGAAGCTGCATGCGAGATTGCAGATGCTTGTGATCTCAATGTATACCTTTTTAAAAGTTTTCAACATGATTTCCCCATTCTAACCTTCATCCTGAACATCTTGTAATGTCTATTAATCCAAGTCCTATGATTATAACGGGTTATCACCAGCAGGTAAATCATTTCTGTTCGTTCACTTGCGCTAATACTGTCCTCAAATTGCTATTGACCTTAGGTCCGACCTAAGGTTTATAGTGGTTTTATCCAACTACACAGTAAAGAGTCCTGACATTGAAAGAACATATTACAATCAGCCAGCTTTCACAGCTTATGAATGTATCTGTACATCAACTGCGGTATTTTGAAGAAAAAGGGATTCTCTATCCGTCATACACAGAAAAAAATCAATATCGAATGTACGGGCTTGATGAAATTTATCAGCTTTTCCATATTTTATTGCTGCGTAAATTAAATGTCCCTGTCGCTCAGATTGAAGAATGCCTGACCTTCTACACGGCCGATGATTACAACCAGCTTTTAGAAAGTTCGCTGGAAAAGGTACGGGATGAAATCGCTAACTTGAAGCAGCTCGAACAGTTTATTCACAAGGTGCTAAATGAACATCATAACTCCATCCAGCAGGATAATGAGTATCGGATCAGGCTGTTAGGCCCCCGATATTTAAAGCTGTGGTTTGCATTTGAGAGTGATCATGAGCTGTCTGCCAGGAATCTATTCGAGCAGCGGCCTGCTCCACCTCGATTATTTGAAAATGACCTGCATTATCTATTGGATTCTGGACAGGTGAAGCTATGCTATGAAACGACAGAAATGACAGAGACGGCTGACTGTGTCCTTGAAGAAGGCAGCTATCTTTGCAAGCATTTTTCCGTCACTGAAGACGCTGAGATCGAACATGAAATTCAACAACTGGAGCATTACGTGGCCCAGCACCAATATGATTGCCTAAGCAAAATCATTTTAGTAGAAAAATCCTATCTTTCCATGTTCGACAACAACAAGTTGCAATATGAGATTCAAGTAAACGTAAAATAGAATTCCTGGATATGGGAGGGCGTTATATGTGTTCAGAATCAATTGACATTGTTGCTCATCAAGAGCAAGACCATGAAGCTGTATGTAAGCTCTTAGTGGAATCCTTCAAAGCGAAATTTCAAGCCCTTGTTGCACTGGAGGATCAGGATATACAGCAGTTACTCATGAAGGTTTGGGTTCAAGACCCTAATCCTTCAACTATGAAGCAATTTGTAGTTTAAAGAGAATCAGGAAGTGGTCGGTGTCCTCTCCCTCAAATGGAAAGCACCCCACTCCTTGCTCTCTACAACAAAACCTATTTCTTGGGCTCCGCTCATTAAACAGTTTGGCTGCTTCAATGTATTTAAATTTTTGGCAGGTATGCATGCGCTGGAATATAAGCCTGCCGCAGGTGAGTGCTATATTGATCATTTGGCAATTCGCTCAAGTCATCGCAGTCAGGGGATAGGACGACGTTTTCTAGCTTTCGCACAGCAATTTACGGTTGATTCCGGCTTTCATGGTTGACGCTTCATGTAGCGAATAAGAACCAAGGGGCTATCCATTTGTATCACAAACTAGCGTTTGAAGAGGATCACAATATTGCTTTCAGCATCCTTGTATCACCCGCCGTGAACTGGATTACACAAGGGCAATTTAACACCAGAAAAGAGATGGAACAAGAAGGGGCTACTCCTCAAGAAATTACAAAGAGATTGGACTACAATCAACAGATTTTGCAATTACTCAAAAAACAGGCTTCTTACGAGGAATACCTGAAAATAGCCGCCCCCGACAATTTGATTTCCAAAGAAAGATGGAGCTTTATAGAAAAAAATTTCCTGTCTGATTCTACTGAAGAATTAGCCTACTTTAAATCTCCTGTTCTTTTGGTTCTGGCTGGAAAAGATATTAATGTTGATGTAAAAGATACTGAACGAGTATATCGACAGAAGGTGCCTTCACAGCTCCTGTCCGTCGTCCATTTACCTGAAGCTGACCATTCCATGATGAATGAAAAAATCGCGGATTCAAAAGCCTTGACTTTTTTAACAGCCGTATTTGCCCCCAGAAAATTAGTGAATGATGAGTATCTAAAAATCCTCGCCGATTATGTCAATCAGCGTTAAGAGTAAACGTAATACTCTCTGCAATCGAAGAGCCTATAGGAAAAATTTCATATTAACGAATCTCCAGCTTTGCCTATTTGCTACTTCCTAAGCAGCAAATAGGCAAAATAAGGCACACCGATTAGCGACACCATAATACCCGCGGGAATACCGTCTGGATCGACGAGGTTACGGCCAATTGTATCTGCCGTTAACAGCAGCCATCCGCCGAGCAGAACGGCGACGGGAATGAACAACTGAATGCGCGGGCCACCCAGTGCCTTGGCAATGTGCGGAGCCATCAACCCGACAAACGCAATACCGCCCGTGACGGATACCGCCGATGCAGCCGCAGCAACTGCAGTTAGAATAAGGACAAGGCGCTCCCGTTCAATTTGCACACCGACGCCAATCGCCGATGTCTCGCTCAGAGCAAGTAGATTGAGACGTTGAGATTGGTACAAGGTGAACGGTATAAGCAGAATCAGCCAGGGAAGCAGAGCCCAAATGAATGGCCAGTCTGTCCCCCAAATACTGCCTGCAATCCATTTTGCGATAAAATCGACCTTTGATCGTTCTGCCGAGGAGATAATGACGATCATAATCCCCGACAGCGCAAGGGAAAAACCGACCCCGACCAGTACCATTCGGATGGGATCAAGTCCGCTCGTTCGGCTATACGAGAAAGCATAGATCAAAGCTGCTGTTACCAATGCACCAATAAAGGCGACAAGCGGCAAAATATAAACGAACGATCCGACATCAATCGGGAAGTACAAAAAGAAGCACGCAATCGCTACACCCGCACCAGCATTAATGCCGATGATTCCTGGATCGGCCAAGTCGTTGCGGGTGATACTTTGCAAAATAGAGCCCGACAACGCAAGCGCCATTCCCGATAGCAATGTAATAAAAATCCGTGGCAGTCGGACAGAGAACAGGACGAATTCTTCCTTGAACGTACCTTGACCGAACAAAACAGGAATCAGCCTGTCAAGCGACAAAGACGAGTATCCCCAGGCCATGCTGGCTATCGTGGTAATAACGATTAGCCCTAAACTGACAAGCAGTATCAGACGTTGTTTTCGAATGAGAGTGGATAGGATCATAAGAAAGTTTTACCTCCCCTGCGCACGACAAGCAGAAAAAAGGGTAAGCCCAGCATTGCCACAATGGCTGCGACAGGCGTCTCGTAAGGTGCATTAATTGTGCGGCCCAGCGCATCTGCAAACAGCATGAATGTGGCTCCCGCAAAAGCCGAGAAAGGCAGGATATACCGATAATCGGTGCCAACCATCTTGGGTGAACAATATGAGGAATCATCAGCCCCACGAATGCCATATTTCCGACGAGCGCCACCGCTGCACCCGTAATCACAATGACAAGGATGAACAGAATGGCTTTGATCCAAACCAGATTTTGCCCCAATCCGGTCGCTACCTCATCGCTCAAGCTGAGAATACTCAGCTAGTTGGACAGAATCAGAGCTATTATAATTCCGAGAAAGATCACCGGTGCAATCGCCTGGAGTTGTCCCCACGTCGTTCCAATCAGGCCCCCAGCGGTCCACATGGATACATCCTTGGAAATTTTAAAAGCAACGCTGACACCATCCGAGATGGCATACAAGAACGCAGAAACCGCTGCTCCGGCCAGCACGATCCGGATCGGTGACAGGTTGCCTCGGCGCATTGAGCCCAATAAGATGACCAGCCCCGCTCCCAGAGCAGCACCGAAAGCAGTACGGCCACACGCTGAAATGATCTGCGGCTATAGCTTGAAGGTGATGCTCCTGTATACTGCTTAAAACGACGGCTCAGATAAAATTCATCCTTGTAACCTACCTTTAGCGCAATTTCCCGGAGTGTGTCTGATCCGCTAATTAATAGCTCCTTGGCTCGGTGAACGCGCAGCCGTGACAAGTATTCGTTGGGAGAAAAGCCGGTAAGCTGCTTAAACTGAATAGAATAGTGAGATCGGCTTACGCCTGCAATCGCGGCTAACTGCTCACGCGTTATTTTTTCGCTATAGTGGTTTTCTAAATAAGCAATACTGCGTTCCATGGATGGCTGCTCATCAGCAGCATACTTGACTTCCATTTGCTCCAACAATTGGAGAATGATTTGGTGAAATATAATCTGATTCTGCACATGGCGGGCTTCACTAACCGGCAAACGATGAATATACAATTCCTCCACATGCGTTACAATTGCAGGTTCACAGGGGAAAAACTGAATATTGGGATTGGAGACCACCTCGCTTTTCCGTATCATTGCGCTTTCAGGCAGAGGACTCGACTCCTCTCGTGTACGGATTGAAAGCTTATAAGCATGAAGCGGTTGCAGGAGATTCGTAATTAAAGCGGCATGGCTATTAACCGGGAGAAGGATAACGCTCCCTTCTATAAGCTCGTAAGTTTGATCATTGATCCGAAGTGTGCCCTTGCCACTGGCAATCGCAATCAGCACGGCTACACTCTCATGAATCTTGTACATTGGAAGATTCGATGTGCTGTACAGCGAACGAATACTGTCAGCAGTATATAAAGGAAAGTGAGACTCTGCCCACTCCGAGACGTTATTCACAACCAAAGCCCCCACTATCATAAGTGAGAAACGCGATCTCCGTTTCCCTGCATCTTTTTAAGCAAAAAAGTCCAATTATATAGCACAAAAACGATAACTATACTATAAATGATCAAGCCTGTTTCATGCTATCTTTATAGCTCCAGAAGCCGATGGGCATTCCCTTGAACTCGTATCCATCCCCGGATGCACCAAATTATAGTATTGAAATGCGGATCAGAAAGCGACCCCATTTCAAATACGCGTCAACCTATCCCTGTTTTCAATCTCTTCATTCACACAACAATATGAAGACATAACAAAAATGCTCAGCATCGGTTGCTGAGCATTTCAAAGCACTCTATAGCTTAAAAAAACATTTTACAACAAAAAAAACGGCATTTCTGCCGTTTTTTAAAGGATGGACTCTCAGGGACTCGAACCCTGGACCAATTGATTAAGAGTCAACTGCTCTACCAACTGAGCTAAGAGTCCATAATCAAGACTTTGGTGGAGCCTAGGGGGATCGAACCCCTGACCTC
>NZ_ASSB01000006.1:0-45350 GCF_000520755.1 Paenibacillus sp. 1-18 | reverse complement strand
GCCCGGGGGGAGCCAATACAGTACATCGGATATTTGCTCGTTGAACACGAGCAGTCCCTGGGTAACGGAGGCCAGCAGCAGGTGCACGGCCATCCCGGCCAGTGCCAGCTTGACTGGCGTCATGCCTGCCGTTCCGGCCAGGGCATACACGAAGGAGCCGCCCGCGATAGCTCCGGCAAAAGCAAAATATATGCTGCTGGATGATCCGATGTTTGGCAGCAGCACAACAGACAGCACGACAGCCAGCGAAGCGCCCGAGCTGACCCCGAACACCTGCGGCGAAGCCAGCGGGTTGCGTGTAATGGCCTGCATCAGCGCTCCGGCCACAGCAAGGCCAGCCCCGACGAGCAGCCCGATGACAGCACGCGGCAGCCGAACCGTCAGGATAATGAGCTGATCCTTGGACGGGTGCTCGGTGAAAAGCGCGGTCAGCATGGTGGGGATATCCATCCTGACAGGGCCAATCGCCACGCTCAGCAGCAGTCCAGCCAGCAGTGCAAAAAGAAGTGCAAAGAAGACCGGCTTATTCAGCCGGTCGCGTGAGGCTTGTCCGTTTAACGGGAGTCGTCTCATTTGCTTTGCGCGGGATACAGAAGCGAAATGGCTTGCTCCAGTATTTTCTCGGCTGAGCCGAGTCCGCGGTACCGGGTCCATAATGCCCGGTTCACTTCGTAAACTTCCCCTTTTTTGACAGCAGTGATATTTTGCCACAGTGGATTCTGCTTCCATTCTGCAATCAGCTTCTCATCAGCCTCCACCAAAAAGATCACATCTGGATCAGCTTGTGCAATTTGCTCCAGCGTCAGCTTGACGGTGGGCTCGCTTGTATTTTGAAGGGCATTGCGGATACCTGCTTGCTCCAGCAGTTGTCCATCAAAGGAAGAAGCCCCGTGAGCAGATAGGGAATCAGAGCGGAATACCCCAAGCAGCACGCTGCGTGGCTCCCCGACTTTAATTCCTTTCTTCAACTGTTCCATTTTAGCTTTATGTGCGGCTAGAATCTGTTCGCCTTTTTCCTTCTCGCCCAGCGCATCAGCAATGACACCGAAGGATGCCAGATTTTGTTCATAGGAGGAATTGCGGCTCTTCAGAACAATGGTGGGAGCAATTTCACTTAGTTCTTTGTATATGCTTTTATGACGGTTCAGATCGGCAATGATTAAATCGGGCTTCAAGGAGCTGATGGTTTCCAGATTCGGCTGCTTGCGCGTGCCTACAGGCGTAAAGTCGATTTTCTTGCCGAGCAATCCAGCAATATCATCGTCATTTTCCTGAGCTATCCCGACAGGTGTTACACCCAGTTGGACTGCCGCATCGACAAAAGAGAATTCCAGCGTTACGATTCTTTTGGGTTTACCCGTAAGTTTGGTTTCTCCCATCTCATGCTTGATGATTCGGGTATCGCCGGTTGCTTGAGGTGCTGCTGCGCTGTTATCTTTTGACTGGCCACCACATCCCGCCATAATGACCGTCAGTAGTGCAAGGATCGCTGTAAGCAGCATGCCTGTGCGTAGTGGTTGCTTTGGTGTTGCCATATGCTGTCCCCCGTTCCCAAATATGCTTATCATACTTATTGATAATCATTATCAATTAATCAACTGTTGACCATTCTAGCAATCGGGAGGAGGGACGTAAACAATGTGTTCATTTAAACCATTTTGGCTTATAAAGTGAATTAAGTTCATTAAAATTATGTTTGTTCATTTCCCCGCTGGCGCCGATAGATACGCTCCGGTCTACCAACCGTTCCGTATACCTGATCGTGGTGGGCGTCACCACTCTCTACTAAATGCTCCAGATACCTTCTGGCTGTGGAACGACTCATGCCCAGCTCACTCCCCACCATACCCGTAGTCAGCTCGCCCCGACGATTCAGGAGATCAAGCACCTTCTCACAGGTAACTTTATCAATGCCCTTGGCCCATAGCTCTATCGTTCCGGCACCTGCCATCCGACCAGTGCTGGTACTTTGAAGCAGCTTGTCAATTTCAGATTGCTCCACTGTCGACGGCTGCTCCTGCCAAGCCTTGACCTGTCGCTGAAAACGGGCATATTCCTCCAGTGTGGCACGCAATCTCTCAAACACAAGCGGCTTTACGATAAAATCAAACACGCCTGCGCGAACGGCTTGTATCACGGTTTCAGCTTCTTTGGCGGCAGTCAGCATAATGACATCGGTGTCTGGATAGTGTTGCTTGATGAACGATAGCAGCGTTAAGCCGTCGGTATCTGGAAAATAAACATCCAGCACGACTAAAGGCGGACGCAGCACGTCCAATTGAAGCTTGGCCTCAAACTCGTTCGTTGCTATTGCACATACAGTGAACCCGTCTACCTTTTCAATAAATCGTCGGTTAATTTCCGCAATTCGCGGATCATCTTCAATAACAAGAACCTCAATATCCGATAAAACCCGCTCATTCATGGGTGTAACCTCCTGTTGCTTCATCACTTGTTACTGATGTATTTAAAGGTATGCGTATTGCAAAAATGGTACCTCCACCTGTCCGTTCATGTATTTTGATAGAGCCGCCCATTCGCTCTGCATACTCGTGCACGAGAGCAAGGCCGTAACCGTGCCCTGCTTCTGCTTTGGTCGATGCTCCTTTGACGAACAGCTTTTCCCGGATATCCTCCGCAATTCCCGCTCCGTTATCCGCAACTTCGACGGTTATGGCTTCAGCCGTTTCTTCAAGCCGGAACCAGACCTGTCCCTCAGGGATTGAGGGCATCGCGACTGCCTCCATGGCATTATCCAGCAGGTTTCCGGCCATGGCAGCGAGAAGCGACCACTCCAACGTGGGAGATAAGGTAGAGAATGCACCGCTAACCGTAGAATGTAATACAATTCTCTTGTCCAGCGCCTGTTTTTTCTTGCCAATCAGCAAGCTGGCAATGACCGAATCAGGTAAAAGAGTAGAGGCGGCGGGCTTGTGCACACGATATTCCTCTGATTCCTGAGTAATAAAGTCCACCGCTTCGTCATAACATTCCAGCTGAATCAAGCCGGATATGAGATACAGCCGATTGGCGTATTCGTGTGTTTGTGATCGCAGCCCCTCCGCGTAATCTTTGACCTCCGTCAATTGCCGCGTCATGCGGAGCAGCTCTGTTTTATCACGCAGACTGGCAACTGTGCCGATCATTTGCCCGGAATGATCCTTGATCGGCACACGGCTGACGACTACCACTCGTTGCTGCACCTCAATTTCCTCATTGAGCACGATATGTTCCTGGTCCGACTTTATATTTGCATGATTCACGGTAAAATCGGCAACAAGTACATCTGCCAGTTTACCTGCGACACCCGCTAAGTGTCGAAGCTCGTAACCGTCTATGGTAGTCTCCAGGGGAAGGCCGAGCAAGCGGACAGCTTGCGGATTGGCAAATGTGACTTGTCCACGGCTATTAACCGCGATAATCCCTTCGCCTATAGATTCGAGAATGGCTTGCTTTTCCTGGTACAAACGTCCAATTTCCACAGGCTCCAGCCCATGCAGCTCCCGGCGTACCCTTCGCGCTATTAGCAGGCTGCCTAAAATGCCGATCATAAGCGCCCAGATCATGAACCACAGCCATGCATAGGTATATGTACGAATATTTTGCTCCACATCTGTCATTAAGAAACCTACGGAAACGAGGCCGATAGCTTTGCCTTGTTCATCATAAATTGCAGTCTTGGCCCGCAGTGACCGCCCGAGAGAGCCTGTCGATTCCGTGATAAAGGACTGCCCGTGCAGCACCTTATCATTCATGGGGTTTAGCATAGGCGTACCGATGC
The DNA here is from genome assembly GCF_000520755.1 of Paenibacillus sp. 1-18. NCBI lineage: Bacteria > Bacillati > Bacillota > Bacilli > Caryophanales > Paenibacillaceae > Paenibacillus > Paenibacillus sp. 1-18. The sequence goes on along the minus strand of NZ_ASSB01000006.1, from coordinate 41,569 downwards.
GTTCTGGATTGACATGCCACTGCCGGATAAGATGGCGATCTGCAATCGTAATAAAATCAGCGCCGCTGCTCGCTTGGACTGGCTTTACGGCCTCATGGATTCGCAAACGCAGCTGCGCCGTGTCGGTCTGCTTCAGAGCTTCCCTAACCTGCGCATCTACCGCAAGCGTATTGGCAACGGTTAGAGCCCTTTTTCCCATTTCTTCGTTTAGAGCGGAGGTGATCATATATCGAAAGGATAATCCCAATAGCCCGGTAACCACCACCACTAAAAGGGATATGAATACCATTAGTTTAGTCTGAAAACGCACATGCCTTCACCACCGTCAAGCAAGATAGATGAGGAGCTGATCAAGCTGCTCATCTCCTCAATAAGATCCATTTTACTGTATTATAGGAACAGCCGCACTTTTAATCTGTCGGATGAATGGTCTATAATAGAAATAGTTACATAATGCGAGGAGGACGAAATCATGTTTATTATTCATGCTGATATGAAAGTTTTACCTGAAAAAAGAGAGGCTTTTCTGCAACAAACACAGGGATTGATTAGCGCATCACAGGCTGAAGAAGGCAATGTACGCTACACGCTGATGCAGGATCTGAACGATCCCAACGCATTTACGATGGTCGAAGAATGGAAGGATGCAGCGGCTGTAGATTTCCATAACAAGTCTGCCCATTTCCAGGCATTTGTTGCCGCAGCTAAGGAATTGTTGTCGGCTCCGCTGCAAGTGAATGCTTTTCAGGATGCAACCAAACTGTAATCACCCCGCTATATAAATCGTAATCATAATCAGGAACAGGAGGAGATAGATATGGGGAACATTGCGGATACAACTGTACTGAATAACGGAGTTCAGATGCCTTGGCTGGGTTTTGGCACGTACAAGGCGGAAGGCAATGAGGTCTACGAAGCGGTCAAAACAGCTATTGAGGTTGGCTACCGTAGCATTGATACGGCGGCGATTTACGGCAATGAAGAGCTGGTTGGACAAGCTATTCGCGACAGTGGGGCGGCCAGAGAAAATCTGTTTGTTACCACAAAGCTATGGAATCAGGATCAGGGCTACGATTCAACACTGCGTGCCTTCGAGGAAAGCCGCAAGCGGCTAGGCCTGGACATCATTGATTTGTATCTTATTCATTGGCCTGGCAAAGATAAGTACAAGGAAACCTGGAAGGCGTTTGAACGCCTGTATGAAGAGGGAAGCGTACGCGCTATCGGAGTAAGTAACTTCCAAGTTCACCATCTCGAAGACCTCCTGAAAGATAGCAACATTGTACCTGTCATCAACCAAGTGGAGCTTCATCCGCGTCTGACACAGCAAGAGCTGCATCAATACTGCCGCGATCACCAGATTCAGCTTGAATCGTGGAGCCCACTGATGAAGGGGAAACTGACAGAGCAGGCGGATATCGTTGAGCTTGCTGATAAATATGGCAAAACGTCGTCACAGGTTATTTTGCGCTGGCATCTGGATCGGGGAATTGTGACAATTCCCAAATCTGTAACCGCGCATCGTATCCGCGAAAATGCCGATTTATTTGATTTTGAACTGACGGTAGAGGATGTTAACCGAATCAACGCACTTCATCTGGATGAGCGTGTAGGCACGCATCCCGACAAGCTGTTGTTCTAATATTCAAGTATTCTAATTTACAAATGCACAAGGAACCTCCAAATCTGCGTTAACCGTAGGCTTGGAGGTTCTTTTTTTATTTATGCATCGGGGATCTTCTCATACGCTTTCGTCGTTCTGAACAGAGTTGCTACGTCCTGCATGCCTGCTATTGATTTAATTTGCGATGCAGGAGGAAAGAATAGAGGATGGGGGCGACGACGGATATACCCAGCCCAGCGAGAAAAATGACTGTTCCTGCCACTCCATCGACCCATGCCGCCACCAAGCCCGAGGCACCACCAAGCATCATCATAGGCCCGGCGAAACGGTGCGTTTTACGCCAGACCTCCGGGTTGGACAGAGTCCACGGTGTACGGATCCCGAAGGTAAAGTTCGGCTGTACCTGCGTCATATAATTACCAAGCACCAGCAGCAACAGCCCTAATACCCCGTAAATTATAGCAGTCATCTGCAACCGATAATTCAGGTTATACAGCAGCATTCCCCAACCGGCTATAGCGATAATGAGCGAAGTGCCTACACGCGTAACCTCATAGGCTTTAGCAAATTTCTCGAAATTTACTCTGTTGGGGTCCATGTAGCGGGATAGCCGAAGGAGCAAAGGCACCAGCCCCAACAGCACCATCATAAGAATAGATCCATTTTTACTCATATACCCGTCTGCTGTATTGTTAAAGCTAAAATGTGAGGCCATAACAGCAGGGAGTCGGTCGTACAGCAGCAAAGCCCCTATAGCAGGTGATAAAGCAATCAAAGTCGTCAATACCTCCGTAAAGCTCCAATGTAATCGAAATTTCATTCAGATTCCTCCGTATCCTTGGTATCCTTCGAATTTTGTTTTACAGGGGCATCAGATTGGGCGATGCTGAACATCCAGCCGATGACATCTGCCACAACCGTTGTATGCAAGGTGTAAATAATGCTTTGCCCCTGTCGCTCGTCCAGCACAAGCCCCGCCTGCTTTAGCAGATTCAAATGGTGGGATATGCTGGGCTTGCTGATTTGAAAATGCTCGGCGACATCGCCTGCGCTCATGCTTTTCTCTTTCAAAAGCTGTAATATTTTGCGCCGGGTCGGGTCGGCCAAGGCTTTAAAGGCATCATTCAAAGTTTGCTCACTCCTTTAGATATTTAGATAATTTCCTAAACATCTAAGCCAATATTAAAATAGTGCTGTGTTGTATGTCAACGGATCAATGCATTATTTTAAAAAAAAATTTTAGAGCAGGTTTGCAATTGGATTTGTAAAAGATAGAGAAGTTAGGTATAATCAAAATACACAAGAAATAAGATTCTTAATTTAAAGTTAAAATAAAGGAGGAATAGATATGAAACATATTTTCCGTAGAGGAAGTAATCCAGAGGCCCCGGTGATTTTGGTACTGCACGGTACTGGCGGGAATGAACAAGATTTGCTGCCATTGGCTGATTTGGTTGCACCAGGAGCATCTGTGTTAGGCGTAAGGGGGAATGTGCTGGAAAATGGAATGCCGCGTTTCTTCCGCCGTTTGGCAGAGGGGGTGTTCGATATAGAGGATCTTGTATTCCGTACCCAGGAGCTAAGCGAATTTGTGGATACTGCTGCGGAGCAATACAATTTTGACCGTAGCAACGTCGTGGCTCTTGGCTATTCCAACGGGGCGAACATAGCGGCCAGTATGCTCTTTCACGATGCAAAAGCGCTGCGCGGAGCCATTCTTCATCATGCGACGGTGCCGCTGCGCGGGCTGCAATTGCCGGATCTCAGCGGTGTCCCTGTATTTCTGTCTTCCGGTGAAAATGATCCAATCGTTCCAGTTGGGGAATCCCGTGAGCTGCACGCTTTACTGGAAGGAGCTGGAGCTCAGGTGGAAGCATATTGGGAACGCAATGGTCATCAATTAACCCGTACAGAAGCCGAAGCCGCAGGGAAATGGTTTGGAGAGCACTGGAATGCATAAAATCATGCAATAACGATCAAGCTACCGATTAGCGCTCCAGTGAGCGATTCCATAATTAGGAGGCGGCAACAATATGGCAAAACCGGATAATCGGGCCGATAATGTTGAGCATTTGCAACAAAATATTCAGAATACACAGCAGAATCTTCATGAAGCTGAAGGGTATCTGAACGAGTTTTCCTCTGAAATCAGTGACGAGGAGCGTAAGCAAATCGAAGAAAAAAATAATCGCCGTAAAGAAAGTATTAGAGCGTTTCGAGCAGAAGTGAAGGACGAAGCAGCACATTCTCAAGAATAGCTAAAAAAGAGCGACCCAACTCCAAGTTTCAATTCGAGTTGGGTCGCTTTTTTATGCAAAAATCATCATAACCCCATCCGATTCATTTTCTCCCTATAATGCAATGAAGACGCTAGTTTTGTACTAAAAATGAATTTTTATAAATAATGTTGTTGTAAACTAATTTGGCTTGATATTAAACAATAAAAGTAAGCGCAATTATTAGCGAATCATTTTTCATCATGCGAAGGGGGAAGGATATGCTGCTGCGAAGAAAAAGCATGTCGTTGATGCTCATGGCGGTGGTTTTAATGGCTGGACTGCTGCAAGGTTGTTCCTTGAAGGCCGACGAACAGGATGGGCCGGGAACAGAACTGGTTTTGTGGACGTTTAACGAGCTGCATGAGAAGTTTTTTCTGCAAATGGCTGACCAATGGAACCAACTGCACCCTGATGAACAGATTAATTTGAAAGCGGATACATTTCCTTATGACAACCACCACAGCAAGCTGTCGATTGCGTTGCAATCGGGGGTGGGGGCACCGGATATCGCGGATATCGAGGTCAACAAGATCGGCAACTTCCTCAAAGGGATACCGCAGCTGGTCGCGCTCAATCCGGTGATTGACCCGGAGATAAAGAACATTGTGCCTTCCAGAGTCCAGATTTACGGTAAAGACGGTAAGTATTATGGCATTGATTTTCATGTCGGGGCCGAAGTGATGTATTACAATAAAGAAATTTTGGACCAGGCGGGGGTAAACCCGGATTCCATCGTCACGTGGGCAGATTATGCTGCGGCTGGCAAGCAAGTGCTGGCGAAAACAGGCAAGCCCATGGCGACGATGGAAACGAATGACCTGTGGAATTATTGGCCGATGATTTCCCAGCAGAATTCGGACTTTCTGGATGACAAGGGCGAGCTGACGCTGGATAACGAAACGAATATTAAAACACTTGCGTTTCTTCAGCAGATGGTGAAGGACAAAATCGCCATCCCCGCACCCGGCGGCGGACATCATATGGAGGAATACTACGGGTTTATGAACAAAGGCGGGGCCGCTTCGGTATGGATGCCGATGTGGTACATGGGACGCTTTACGGATTATATGCCTGACCTGAAAGGGAAAATCATCATCAGACCGTTGCCGGCCTGGGAAAAAGGGGGCTTTCGCTCAGCGGGTATGGGCGGAACGGGTACGGTGGTCACGAACCGTCTTGTTTACGGTGCTATGTCTGATATTGTCCGCGATGGTGGGCTACGGGCTGGAGATGTACCGTTTTAGACTGAAAAATGTGATTTTTACGCTGGTGCTGGTCGTGATGATGATCCCGGTCGAAATTATTATGCTACCGCTTTACAAGCTGATGATCGGCATGAAGCTGATTAATACGGTATGGGGGGTGATACTGCCCTTCGTCGTTGCGCCGATCCCGATCTTTTTCTTCCGTCAATATTTGAGTGGAGTACCCAAGGACTTTATGGATGCCGCACGGGTTGACGGGTGCTCGGAATATGGTGTTTTCGTGCGGATTATGATGCCGCTGATGGCGCCTGCATTTGCGGCGATGGCTATTTTACAGGCGATGAACAGCTGGAACAACTTCCTGTGGCCGATGATCGTATTACGTACCAACGACATGCTGACACTGCCGATTGGTCTGTCTAGTCTGCTGACGCCATATGGCAACAATTATGATGTACTGATCGCCGGGTCGGTTTTGGCTATTTTACCGATTCTGGTCGTGTTCTTGTTCTTCCAGCGTTATTTCATAGAAGGTATGACGGCAGGCGGAGTCAAAGGATAATCGCTACAACAAAAATGTAACATCGAAAAAAGCAGGTCGGGCATCCCGGTCTGCTTTTTTTGATATTACTGATTTTCATTCTCATTTTCATGTCTATGACCTGCACAAGCTGTAGGGAAACGTGGTATGATATTTGAAAGATTTCAAATATAGAAATATTCAGGCGGAGCGTGGAGAACCTATGGAACCAACAGAAACCCAGAAAACTGGCCCGGCCACAGCGTCAACCGTTGGTATGGAGGATATTGTACGGGCGCATCATATGCTGCGTGAGGTGATTGTACGTACACCTTTACAGAGGGATGCCGTCCTGTCGGCCAAATATAACTGCAATGTATATCTAAAAAGAGAGGATCTCCAGGTTGTGCGGTCCTTTAAAATCCGCGGAGCCTACAATATGATCCGCAGTCTGACTCCTGAGCAAATGGAAAAGGGCATTGTGTGCGCTAGTGCGGGCAATCATGCGCAAGGTGTGGCTTTTTCATGTAATGCGCTGGGCATCCACGGTAAAATATTCATGCCAAGCACAACGCCTAATCAGAAGGTGAAGCAGGTTCGTCGCTTTGGCGGTAACAGTGTGGAGGCCATTCTGACCGGAGATACGTTTGACGATGCCTATGACGAAGCCATGAAGGTGTGCAGTGAGCAGACGATGACCTTTATCCATCCGTTTGACCAGCCGAAAATTATAGCAGGCAACGGTACGATTGCGATGGAAGTCATGGAAAGCCTGGATACACCTGCAGATTATGTGTTTGTGACGATTGGCGGCGGTGGCTTGGCGGCAGGCGTAGGCACGTATGTGAAAACTGTCAATCCGTCCACCAAGGTGATCGGCGTGGAGCCGCTTGGGGCAGCGTCGATGACGGAAGCGATGCGTCTGAACAAGGTGGTTACACTGGACCACATAGACAAGTTCGTTGACGGAGCTGCGGTGAAGCGTGTCGGTCAGCTGACTTACGACATTTGTAAAAATACGCTGGACGATATTGTGAAGGTACCGGAAGGTAAGGCTTGTACCGCAATTCTCGAGCTATACAATGAAAATGCGATTGTTGTCGAGCCTGCGGGCTCGCTGCCTGTAGCAGCACTTGATCTGTATCGTGAGCAGATTCAGGGCAAAACGGTGGTCTGTATCGTTAGCGGTGGCAACAACGATATTGATCGTATGCAGGAGATTAAGGAGCGTTCCCTGATCTATGAAGGACTGAAGCATTATTTTATGGTGAATTTCCCGCAAAGAGCCGGGGCGCTGCGTGAGTTTCTTCAGGATGTGCTTGGACCGGACGACGACATCACAAGGTTTGAGTATACGAAAAAGAACGATAAGGAAAACGGTCCCGCGCTGGTCGGCATTGAGCTGTTTCACAAGGAAGACTATCTTCCTTTGGTTGAACGGATGAACCGCAAGGGAATTAAATATACAGAACTGAACAAAAACGAGGATCTATTTAATATGCTGATTTAACAAGGAGCCTGCGGGCTCCTTTTTGTATGTATAACGTTATGCGTAGTTTATGGATTTCTTTTTATTTGAAATAAAGCGTTTACAAAACTGAAGTCGATAAGTTAATATATGTGTAACTTCATAAGTGTAAACACTAACGTAATCTATGTTTCACCTGATTCGCATCATATAAAATAAATTTGGAGGTGCGTAAGCTTGTTAAAAGCTTGGAAAAAATCAGTACAAGGTAAATTGGTCCGAACGGCGTTTGCCGCCGTAACCTCGGCGGCATTATTGCTGTCAGTGGTACCATCTGCATCGGCAGAGCACTGGGCATTAACGGGTGATGTGGCGACACATGATCCGTCCATCACAAAGGAAGGCAATGCATGGTATATTTTCTCGACAGGGCAGGGGATACAGGTCCAAAGGTCGGATGATGGACGTAATTTTTACAGATTGCCGCAAATATTCCTGTCGCCGCCATCATGGTGGAAATCGTATGTACCTAAGCAGAAGACTAATGATGTATGGGCACCGGATGCTCAAAAGTACAATGGACGTGTGTGGGTTTACTATTCCATTTCTACCTTCGGGTCACGCACTTCGGCCATTGGATTGACTTCAGCAACGAGTATTGGTGCGGGAAGCTGGAGAGATGATGGACTTGTGCTGCGAACGACGGATTCTAACGATTATAATGCGATTGATCCGAATCTGGTCATTGACGCTTCCGGTGACCCGTGGCTTTCCTTCGGCTCATGGAATTCAGGCTTGAAAATTACTCGTCTGGAAAAGAGTACAATGAAACCTACGGGCCAGATCTATTCTATTGCGAAGCGTACTGCTGGTGGTTTGGAAGCGCCACATGTTACTTACCGTGACGGCTACTATTATCTGTTTGCTTCCATTGATAACTGTTGCAAAGGCGTAGACAGTAATTATAAAATCATTTACGGCCGCTCCAAGAGTATCACTGGACCGTATGTGGACAAGAGTGGTAAAAACCTGATGGATGGCGGTGGAACCGTGCTGGATGCAGGGAATGACCGTTGGAAGGGACCAGGCGGACAATCTATTTATAATAACAGTGTTATTGCGCGTCATGCCTATGATGCTACGGATAATGGGAATCCAAAGCTTCTGATTAGTGATCTGAAATGGGATTCAGCAGGCTGGCCTACGTACTAAAAAAGTGGGATGTCTGGAGCCATCCGTATAGTCAGCTCACATAGATATAAGCGAAAAACTGCTCCTTCATATGGGGGACAGTTTTTCGCTTGCAATGTCATAGAAACATGCTATTATGAATCAAGCTGATAATAATTATCATTATCGTCATTAGATTTATGGAGATTTTCGGATCTGGTGATTCGGGTATGGAGGGAGTGACCTCAAGAATGCGGTCAAAAGGTCGGACGGACGAACGTTCAGCTCATACAGAAAGCACAATTTTCGATGCAGCCTCTGTAGCTCGCCCGTTGCTCCGGTCAGGCAGGATTCGGCAGGTATTATTATTCATAGCTTCTGCGGTATTATTAGCGTTGTCCATGTTTGCCGCTATCTCTTTTGGAGCTAAGGACTTGACTTTAAGCACAGTGTGGGCGGCAGTATTCCACTATGATCGTTCGCTAATGACACATCAGATTATTCATGAGCTGAGATTGCCGCGTGTACTCGGTGCAGCCGTTATTGGAGCCGCGCTGGCGGTGGCAGGCTCTCTGATTCAGGGCATTACACGCAATCCGCTGGGAGATACAGGGGTGCTAGGCATTAACGCAGGCGCGATGTTTGTAGTCGCTGTGAGCTTTGCCTTTTTCCCTAATCTGCCTTATGGCACGTTAATCATATTGTCGTTCCTCGGTGCACTGATGAGTACCTTGCTGGTATTCGGCCTCGGAGCCTCTGCCCCGGGGGGATTGACGCCAATGAGATTGACGGTGTCTGGTGCTGTGACGGCTGCCCTGCTAGGTTCCATGACTTCGGGGATTGCGATTTATTTTGATCTGAGTCAGGATTTGGCCTTTTGGTATGCGGGGGGTGTTGCCGGAATTAAATGGTCGCAGCTTGAGATCCTTGCGCCGATTTTGCTGTTGGTGATTGCCTGGTCTATGGGGCTGGCACGTTCCATATCGCTGATTTCAATGGGCGATGAGGTGGCGTTGAACCTGGGAATCAATCTCAAGCGTATCCGACTGCTTGGCCTGCTGACCGTGGTGGTGCTGGCTGGGCTATCTGTGTCGGCAGCCGGGGCGATCAGCTTTGTAGGGCTCGTCATTCCACATATCGCCCGCAAGCTGATCGGTGTGGATTATCGCCAGATTGTTCCGCTGTCTGCGCTATTGGGAGCTGTGCTGCTGGTGCTGGCTGATTTGGGGGCGAGAATGGCAAATCCACCGGAGGAGCTGGCTATTGGAATTATGGTGTCCTTTATCGGGGTACCCTTTTTCCTCTTTCTCGCCCGTAAGGAAAGGAGGGATTTGTAGTGAGTCGCTCTATAGGAACGGGAGATGCAAGAAAGACAAAGGCTTGGCTCGTCTGCCTGATATTGGCGGGGATCAGCTTTGTTGTCATTGTGTTGGGCCTGAATACCGGAACGATCCGTATTCCACCCCTGCGTGTGCTGGATACGCTGTTTGGCGGTGGCAGTGGACGTGATCATTTGGTCCTGTTTGAGTATCGTCTGCCGCGTATCGTCGTAACCGTGTTGGCTGGAGCTGGATTGGGCGCAGCCGGAGCTGTCATGCAAGGCTTGTCACGGAACGCGCTTGCTGACCCCGGAGTGCTGGGACTTCACGCAGGGGCTGCGCTCGGGCTGGTGATGTTCGTCAGCTTTTTTCGCGACCTGGAGGGCTCGGCAGCCGTGCTTATCCCCTTGTTTACCTTTGCAGGAGGACTCATTGCAGCGGTGCTGATTGTACTATTGTCGTATAGCCGCAGCAGAGGAGTCGTGCCCGTGCGTCTGATTTTGTCCGGTATCGGTGTAGCCTCGGGTCTCAGCGCAATAACGCTGTATTGGTCGTTGCGCCTCGATGAGGATACGTATGCATTTACTGCACGCTGGCTGGCTGGGAGCGTGTGGGGCCGGGACTGGGTGCATGCAGCGGCTTTGCTGCCATGGATCGTCATTGTGCTGCCCTATGTTCTGTCACAGACGCGCAGCCTGAATAACCTGTCGTTGGGCGACGAGACAGCAGCCGGAATCGGCACGAATGTGAGGCGTCAGCGCCTGCTGCTGCTGGGCGCAGCTGTAGCTCTATCGAGTGCCAGCGTGTCTATGGCTGGAGGTATCGGCTTTATCGGGCTGATCGCACCTCATCTGGCTCGCCGTCTGGTCGGACCGATGTACCAGCATTTGCTGCCCGTGGCCTGTTTTGTCGGGGTCGTCATACTGGTCACATCCGACACGATTGGACGTTCGGTGTTTCAGCCGAATGCGATTCCCGCAGGGGTGGTAGTTGCGGTGGTAGGGGCCCCGTATTTTTTGTTCCTGCTGTCCCGAACCAAATGACAGAAGGAATACATATAAAGCATAGGAGAGAATAATCATGAGAAAATGTGGATTTAAGAAATCAGATTTTAAGCGTTCTTGGGCAGCAATGATTCTTGTTTTGTGTATAATGATGCTGTCCGCTTGTGGACAAGCAGCAAACAAAGCTGCAGAATCCAAAGCTACAGATAACAAAGCAGCCAGCAGCGGTCAGACAACCATTAGTGCCGATTCGCGTATTGCTTCGATGTCGATCCATTTGACAAACAATCTGCTGGCACTTGGCATTACTCCGGCTGGCTCGGTCATTGGCGGAGATGTGAAGGATTTTCTGCCCCATGTAAAGGATCGTCTCCAAAATACCCGCAAGCTGGGTGTTGTCACAGACCCGGATATGGAAGCAGTGCTGGAGCTTCAGCCTGATCATATTTTTCTCGACAAAAAATATTCGGGTGCCGATGTTGCCAAGTTTGAAAAAATCGCCCCAACCGAAGTTTTTGATCTAGATGAAGGCACATGGAGGGAGCAACTGAAAAAAATCGCTGTCATGGTTAACCGCGAGGCCCAAGCCGACGCTTTTCTGAAGGATTATGATGCACAGAAGGAACGGGTTAAAAAGCTGATCCACTCCAAAATCGGAGATGGAACGGTTATGGCTGTACGTGTGACGGCGAAGGAAGTGCGTGTCATGGGCATGAAACGCCCGGTAGGGCCGTTGCTGTATCAGGACTTGGGCTTGAAGCCAGCCAAGGGTGTAGAAAAAATCGACAAGGCCTATCAGGTCGTGTCTCAAGAGGTTTTGCCTGATTATGATGCCGATGCTATCCTTGTCATTATCAGTAAAGGCGCCGATGCGCAAAAGGTATACAAGCAACTGGAGGGAAACGCAGTATGGCAAGGACTCAAGGCGGTTAAGCAGGGTCATGTCTACATGCTGGACGGACAGCCTTGGCTGGACTATTCCGCGATGGGGCACAAAGTCGCCCTGGATAATGCAGAGCAGCTATTTTCCAAATAAGCTTTAGAATACATCAATCCGTATTTCCACATGCATCTTCTTGCAGACGGGAATACGGATTTTTTGGGGTGATGAGGCGCTTCAGTACAATGAGGATTTGTGGATCAAGAACGCTTTTTACGCAGAAAAAGGGGTTTGAGTCCGATGAAGCCGATGGATGCGAGAATTAGATTTAACCAAGGTGTTATCCTGAACACAGGCAGTATACTGCGCAGTGCCAATCCGGAAACAAGAATCACGACAACCAGCACCACATACATCAAAATGGATTTGAAATTCAGCTGTGGCTTGACTGGAGCATGGCCAGACTGTTGCGTTTCCTCGTCTTCTCCAGGGCGGTCCATAAAATTCATCAATGCTTCAACCAGCAGAATCGCTCCTGCGGCGATGATGATCAGGGTGGACAGGTTAACTTTTTCAAAGGGTGTGATATCTCCGCCTGTAAATGTGATGAACCCTCCGATCATCGCCTGTGTCAAAAAAAACATGGATAAGGCAATCCATGCAATAAGCGTATAATATTTTGCTTTATTCATTTTTTCCTCCTGCTTTGCGGGCGCAACCCGCTGATGGAACCGGTATTTTGCAATAAAAACAGTATACGTGAGGAAGCGCCAGATGGCAAAAGGCTTTATGTGCAGAATGTATATTAGCACTGCATTCTCCTCAAACTGGATAAAGGGTGAGCACATGGAGCAACCTGAATATAAACGTTGAGAGGATGTAGCATCATGAAACTGGAGAATCAGGCAGATTATTCAGTCCAAAAACGACTGGCAGGCGCTCCGAACGGGAACGGGGTCTCCTTGTCTGCAAACGTGAGTCACCGGAGCATTCAAGGAGCATCTCCAACGTACCGCATACTGGACGATACTGAAGTGACTCAGGATGCAGAGTTTGCAGGGGAACTGGGTGAAGAGAGCTATCGCAGCTTGTGGCACGAGGATCATAATAGCGGTGCCTCTTGTAAACTGGAGTGGGAGGGACGAGTCGAAACCCACCAAATGTTCAGGCACAGCTACGAATAGAGAATCTTCTACACGAATGTGGGGTGTTCACCCTAATAAGTATGTCGTCTGGCGTTCTCCGGCATCGTGTCGGGGAGCGCCATTTGTTTACTTTTTTATCAGTACGGATGACAGGTTGACAAGGAAGCAGGGCGATGATAGACTGATTTTACTATAAAACTTATTAAACTTATCGGAATTAAAGTGAATGGGTATTTTGCTGAGTATCCGTGTTACAATATACGTTTAAATTGTTCAGGGGGAGAATCATGATGGAACGGCAAATTGGAATTCGCTTTAAAAATGAGGAGTTAGCTGCAACGGTTCATTATCCGAGCAATCCGAGTGCGGGCGAACGGCAGAAACGGGTACCGCTCGTCGTGATATGCCACGGATTTGTAGGCAATCGTATCGGGGTAGATCGGTTATTTGTAAAGACCGCACGTGAGCTTGCAGCAGGGGGATATTTTGTCCTGCGCTTTGATTTTGCCGGGTGTGGGGAAAGCACAGGCGATTATGGCAAGCAAGGGCTGGAGTCCATGATTAACCAGACACGTACCGTGCTGGATTATGCTGTGAATTGCGCGGACATTGACCCGACCAAGGTGACGCTGATTGGTCACAGTCTGGGGGGCGCAGTTGCTCTTCTTACAGCTGTTCGGGACAAGAGAGTACAAAACCTGGTCCTTTGGTCAGCGGTGGGCTACCCGTTCAACGACATTGTTAAAATTACGGAACGAAGCGTGTATGATGAGTCTGTTAAAAACGGTCAGGCCGACTATTTGGGCTACAAGTTCACACCTGCTTATTTTGAGTCGTTAGCCCAGTTCCAGCCGTTTCAGGAGGCTGTCAAATTTAACGGGGATGTGCTCGTTATTCACGGAACCTCCGATGATATCATTCCTGTGGACTACGCCTTCTTATTTCAAAAGGTATTCTGGATGCGTCCAGAGGGACGCTGCGATAAAGAGATTATTTTCCAGGGAGACCATACCTTCTCTTCAGGTAAAGAGCGGCAACAGCTAATTGACCGGACGCTGGAATGGCTGGATGAACAGGAAAACATTCAACGGGATTGGCAGCACTGGATGATCTGATTTCAGACTGTAACGGATTGCATTGGAAATTACGCCTCCGCCGGAGTAAAATGGAAGAGTAATACTATACTGGCGTGTGGAGGTTGGCAGCGATGACATTACCCTCAATTTTTGTTGCGCACGGTTCACCGACACTGGCTGTAGAAAATAACGCATATACTAGCTTTCTTGCAGAGCTGGGCGCAAGCCTGCCCCGACCCAAAGGAATAGTCATTTTTTCCGCGCATTGGGATAGTCCTGATCAATGTATCGGCGCGGACGATCAGCATGCAGCGTTGCACGATTTCTATGGCTTCCCTGAGCAAATGTACACACTTGATTACCCTGCACCAGGCGATCCAAAGCTGTATGAGGAGATAAAGCATCTGTTCAGTCAGCATAACCTGTTTCATCAGCCGGTTCGGAACCGGGGACTGGATCATGGAGCATGGGTGGTTTTGCGGCATATATATCCTGATGCGGACATACCTGTCGTCCCGCTTTCTATTGATTCTCGGCGCGCTCCGCAGGAGCAGTATGAGATTGGGCAGATGCTGGCACCGTTGCGAGAGCAAGGTATTTTGATTATCGGCAGCGGCGGATTGGTACACAACCTGCGAACACTCAAGGAAACGAATGAGCCGGCCGAGTGGGCGGTTCAATATGATGACTGGATTGGACAGCAGCTTCAAGACTGGAATTTACGTCATCTATTCCAATATGATAAGAAGGCTCCTTATGCCAAGCAGGCGGTCCCTTCTTACGGGATTGAGCATTTTTCACCTTTGTTTTATGTGATGGGGGCTGCGGATGATCAGCGCTCGGCACGCAAGCTTTTTCAAAGCTATGTCCTGGGCTCGCTAAGCCTTAATTGTTGGGCTTTTGGTCAGGAAAATGATCAATAATTGTGAAAAGAACTTCCGAATCCACACAGTATGTGGGAATGGAAGTTCTTTTGTGTATTAAAAAAACAACCATTAGCCCGGAGGGTAACGGTTGTTTTGGGGTTAGTTAAGCTGTTTTTCGAGCGGGATCGGCTGGAAAAGCATCTTTATTTCTACTAAACAGTCTACGCAGGAAGGGCAGTACCCAACGGTCAAAGCCAATCCGTCCGGCATTTGCACCAGCAACCACCAGGAAGATTTCAAACAGCAGGTAGATTGCATTCGTGCTTACTGTACCCGAGAAGAGGAACGAGAAGTTCATGACCATGGCCATCAAAGCAGCCAGTGTAGTCAGTGTACCGAGCAGCAGGCCAACCCCGACCAAGAACTCACCCAGTGGGATCAGGACGTTGAACAAACCGACATTCGGCAGGGCAAAGGCTTCGAGGAACGATCCCCACCACCCTTGTACAGCGGGATGGTCTCCACCCGTTTTAGTAATGGCTCCCGAGATGAATCCACCGGCGTCAAATCCGCCAGTCAACTTTTCAAGTCCATGGCTCATCCATTCATATCCGAGATAAACCCGTACTACAGTCAGCAGCCACATCGCTGCTTTGTTTTCACGCAACCAGGTGTTAAACATTTAAACCATTCCTCTTTCTTATCTCAAAATGTGTTGTATTTCATTAGGTTTGGGATGATCATCTCTGCTACACCTTTATTGTATTAAGTTCAGTTACACTTATTTGTGATAAAAATCACAAAGTCTGAATATTTTTTAAAATTTTAATGTCTTCAGATAAGCATTCTATCGGAGGGGGATCTTCGATCAAAACAAAAACAGGAAATAAAGCTTATAATGAGAAAAATATCTAAAGTGGAGGGATAAACTTGTCCAGGTCCATTTCCGAGCGAACTCAATGGTTGCGTGTGATGGCTTCAGTTCTGTTATGCATGATGCTGATGTCTTGTTCTACTTTGTCCAAAACGGGTGAATCTGAGCCCGCCCCCCAATCGAACGAGCAAAACACAGAACTGGAGGTTGAACCGCCCAAAGAGCAGTCCATTCCGGCATTTACAGCTCCGCTTACCGGTCTTCCGGTGGAACAGCCTGTTTTGGAGCGACCGCTTGCGATTATGATTAACAACGCCCCGGCTGCACGTCCACAGGCAGGGCTTAGCCAGGCAGACATGGTATATGAAGTTCTTGCAGAAGGCGGAATTACCCGTTTGATCGCTTTTTTCCAAAGTTATGATGGAGATGTGAAGATCGGTCCGGTTCGTAGCATTCGACCGTACCTGATTGAGCTGGGCGAAACCTATGGTGCGTTGCCGATCCATGCAGGGGGAAGCACAGATGCCTATGCAATTTTACAGCAGCAGCGGAAGGAGCATCTGGATGAGATATCAAATGGAGGGGCTTACTTTTGGCGGAGCAAGGATCGTCGTCCTCCCCATAATCTGTACACGGATATAAGCAGATTGCGCAAAGGAATTGATCATAAAGGGTATGCCGAACAGGCAAAGATTCCCGTATACCCTTACCTTAAACCCGGGGAAGCCCCGGTCATGACAGACGAGAGTGCAGTATCCTTGCAAATCCGTTTTTTGCTCAAAAGCTATCGCGTATCCTACACCTACGATTCGGCGGATCAACAATATAAGCGTTTTGTGAACGAAAAGTCACATATGGATCAAAATAATAACCAACAGCTTTCTGCGGCCAATGTTATTGTGATGAGTGCCAGCCATCGAACGCTGGACGATGTAGGCAGATTGAGTGTCGAGCTGAACGGTAGTGGGGAGGCCATGGTGTTTCAACAAGGACGAGTCATACGTGCACAATGGCAGCATACGCCCGGTGACGCGGTTCGTTTTATGAAAAATGGAGTTGAAATTCCGTTGACGCCGGGTACATCCTATATACATGTGGTACCTGCAGATACTTCGCTAAATGAGCATGTAATTGTAAAAGCAATATAAAAACGGAATCACCCTGATTAGGAAAAAAATGTCGGATGATGACCTTCTGTGTCGGGTATTGTATACGTATATCCTGAAATTTGCTTTTACAAACATTACAAAAACATTGATGAGTGTGATAAGATAGCAAAGGTTGTCTATTGCAGTCGAAACAGGTTGCGGATATTTTCGTAAAGGGGTAATCGTTATGAGATTGAAGAAAAAGGATATATTCTTCGAGACGTTGGAAAATATGGCAGATACGATCGTGCAAGCAGCCGATTATTTTGCCCAACATACTTCAAATCTTCAAGATGTGACTTTGTTTACTAATGAAATGAAGAAGTATGAGAATAAGTGTGATGATTACACACACACGATTATTACTGAGCTGAACAAGACCTTCATCACGCCGCTGGAACGCGACGACATCATGGAACTGACAACGACCATGGATGATGTACTGGACGGTCTGGAAGCAACGGCCTCGCGTTTTTATATGTACAACATTACGGAGCCGGACGAGTATATTGTGCAGTTTGCTGATATTTTGCGCCAATCAGCTTATGAAATTCAGAAAGCCGTACATTTGCTTTCACAAAAGAAATTGCTGGCTATTCGTGAGTACACCATTCGCCTGAACGATTTGGAAAATCAGGGGGATGAATTGCTGCGTATTTGCATCAAAAACCTGTTTGCAACTGTAACTGATCCTATTGAGCTTATCAAACGCAAAGAACTGTACGAACGCCTTGAAACGACAACGGATTCATGCGAGGATGTTGCAAATATGCTGGAATCCATCATTATGCGTAACTCGTAAGGGAGTCCTTTTACATGGATACAAGTTTATTGGTATTGGGTATTGTTATTTTTCTTGCTCTGGCATTTGATTTTATTAACGGATTTCATGACACGGCGAACGCGATTGCTACTTCGGTTTCGACCCGCGCCTTAACGCCGCGACGTGCGATTATTATGGCTGCAATCATGAACTTTCTCGGAGCTATCATGTTTACGGGGGTTGCCAAGACGATTGGTGGAAGTGTTGCTGATCCCACCAAGCTTACGAATGGTATTGATGTTGTTATTGCAACGCTCATCGCTGCGATCATCTGGAATCTTTTGACCTGGTGGTTCGGTATTCCTTCATCCTCTTCCCATGCATTGATTGGTGCGTTGGCTGGAGCCGTGTATGTAGGTGCGGGCCAGGATAAATTAAATTGGAGCGGCTTTATCGGGATTGTTGAGGGACTGATTTTCTCCCCGCTGATTGCTTTTGTTGTCGGTTATATTGTGATGCTGATATTGAAGTACATCTTCGCTAAACGCAGTCCGCATACAGTGAACAAAGGCTTTCGTACAATGCAGGTTATTACGGCAGCCATTCAATCGTTCACGCATGGTACGAATGATGCTCAGAAGGCGATGGGGATTATCACGTTTGCACTCGTCGCGGCAGGCTATCAGGATCATTTGGAAGTACCAATGTGGGTAAAAATTTCGGCCGCAACAGCCATGGCGCTGGGTACATCCATTGGGGGCTGGAAGATCATCAAGACGATGGGGACCAAAATTTTCAAAATCGACCCCATTAATGGATTCGCAGCCGACATTTCGGGGGCTTCAGTTATTTTCACAGCCACCTTGCTTCATTTGCCTGTAAGTACCACTCATGCCATTACCTCGGCAATTTTGGGTGTAGGGTCTGCGAAGCGATTCTCGGCTGTACGATGGTCGCTGGCTGGTCGTATTGTCATAACCTGGGTGATAACGATCCCTATTTCTGCACTGTTGTCGGGATTGATTTTCAAAATTCTTTTCTAGTTTTCATTATTATTTCACGAAAAAAAACACACACTATAGGATACAGAATAAGCTTCCGTCCGCTTTTGCGGCAGGGGCTTATTGGCATTCAGGGGTCAAAACTCCGCCTTTAAAGTTCACATATCCAGATAGTCCCATGAAATGTTATTTCAAAAATAGCTGACATCAAAGTAGTCAATTTTTAATAACTCCTGTAAAATAAACAGAAAACTTTGAACCGTTCACTGACTGGAGGAAATTATGCAAAAATCTAGAAAACTAATACCACTCATAATTTGTTTGTTTTTTGTGGTTGCCCTGGCCGGTAACTTCGGGGTAGTAGCACATGCAGAAAATAAAGCAAAATATGATATTGGCACGGATACGACGTTCGCGCCTTTTGAGTTTGAAGATGTAAATGGAAAATTTGTCGGAATCGACATGGATTTGCTGGCGGCTATTGCCAAGGATCAAAATTTTGAGTTTACCATTAAGCCTCTAGGCTTTAACGCGGCAGTGCAGGCCCTTGAAACAAATCAAGTGGATGGTGTTATTGCCGGGATGAGTATCACCGACGAACGCAAGCAAAAATTTGATTTTTCAGAGCCTTATTTTGATTCAGGGGTCGTTATGGCGGTCCGTAAGGATAATGATACGATTAAACGCTATGAGGACTTGAAGGGGCAGCGTGTAGCCGTAAAAACAGGAACGGAAGGCTATACCTTTGCGGAATCCATTAAGGACAAATACGGCTTTACGATGGTACCTTTTGACGATTCTTCTCAAATGTACGATGAAGTCAAAACAGGGAATTCAGTTGCCTGTTTTGATGACTTTCCAGTATTGGCATACGGTGTGACACAAAATAATGGCCTCAAACTGGTGACGGATAAGGAAAAGGGCGGTTCTTACGGTTTTGCTGTCAACAAAGGTAACAATAAGGAACTGATCGAGAAATTCAACGCCGGACTTGTTAATATTCGCAACAGCGGGGAGTATGACAAAATCATGTCCAAATATCTGGGCGAATCCGGCAAAGGCGTGGCACCTGTCGAGCATAGCCGCTGGGAGCTGATTTCCGCTTCGCTGCCTGCGTTGATTAAAGGGATGGGGAATACGCTGCTGTACACCCTGGTTTCTTTGCTCATAGCCTTTTTGCTAGGGCTGGTGTTTGGCTTTATGAAGGTAAGCCATAACAAGGTGCTCCGTGGTATTGCGACGGTGTTCGTTGATGTATTCCGCGGTATTCCGCTGATTGTCCTTGCATTTTTTATCTATTTTGGTATTCCACAGGCACTGGATTTCAAAATGCCGCTTTTTGCTGCAGCTGTATTAACGTTGTCTTTAAACGCGGGTGCTTATGTAACGGAAATTATCCGCGGGGGTATTCAGTCTATTGATCCGGGACAAATGGAGGCGGCTCGCTCACTTGGTCTTCCTTATCGGACGGCTATGCTCAAAATCATTTTGCCACAGGCTGTAAAAATCATGATCCCGTCGTTTATCAATCAGTTGGTTATTACATTGAAGGATACGTCCATTTTGTCCGTTATCGGTCTGGTCGAATTGACCCAATCCGGTAAAATTATTATTGCGCGGACGTTCCAATCCTTTGATATTTGGCTGGTCGTTGCGATAATGTATCTTATTGTCATTACAGTCCTGACCAAAATTTCCAACCGTCTTGAAGGGAGAGTTCGCCGTGGGTAAAATTATCGTCAAAGATCTGAAAAAAAGTTATGGCAGTAACCAAGTGCTAAAGGGCATTGACATGCAAGTACGGGAAGGCGAGGTTGTATGCGTCATTGGCCCTTCAGGTTCGGGGAAAAGTACGTTTTTGCGTTGTATGAACATGCTTGAGGAAATTACCGCTGGTGAGGTCATCGTCGATGACTACAACTTGGGCGACAAAAGCGTGGACATTAACAAAGTCCGTGAAAATATAGGTATGGTGTTTCAGCATTTCAATCTGTTTCCACATATGACAGTGCTCAAAAACATTATGTTCGCACCGACAGAGCTGGGCAAACAAACGAAGGCAGAGGCCCGGGAAACGGCAATGAAGCTGCTGGATCGTGTTGGCTTGGTTGATAAGGCCAATGCACTGCCAGGCCAGCTTTCCGGTGGTCAGAAGCAGCGTGTCGCGATTGCGCGTGCGTTGGCGATGAACCCGGACATTATGCTGTTTGATGAACCCACCTCGGCGCTCGACCCAGAAATGGTGGGCGAAGTGCTTGGCGTAATGAAGGATCTGGCTCGTGAAGGCATGACGATGATGATCGTGACCCATGAGATGGGTTTTGCACGCGAAGTAAGCGACCGTGTCGTGTTTATGGATGGTGGCTACATCGTGGAAGAAGGAACACCACAAGAGGTATTTGGTAATCCGAAAAATGAGCGGACCATAAGTTTTTTAGAGAAGGTATTGTAAGTTAGGCAGGGTTTGCCGTGCGTACAGGTGAAGACGTAGTGTGAGACCGCTCCGCTGAACCTGCTCCTTTCTTGCAAAAGCCTGCCCCACTTCTAAATGAGTAGGTGCAAGGGAAAAGCAAAGGGCGCAGCGCTTTGCTTGCTGCGCCGGGGGAAATAGCGAGGTGAGCATCTGACCGCTTAGTGGCTTTTCGTGTGCTTCTTTAGTGAACGTGAGTGATTTTTCTTTTCATCATGAGGATAAAGGATATCTTGGGAGGCATGTTGGCCCGGAGGTATCCTTTTTTTATTTAACGTGTGGAATATAGTGCGTGAGATTTGTATAATTCAGAATGGCTTATATACAATATACAGCATGTAAGACAGCAGTGTAGACGAGGAGGACGTTCGGTGATACGTACACTGGCTATAGGTCATAACCATCAGGTGACGGTGGGACAGCCGCTGGAGCAGCTAGACATGGAAAATTACATATGGATATGGGTGGATTTTAACGAGCCTACAGATCGTGAGTCGGAGCTGCTGACGAGCTATTTTCATTTTCACCCACTGGCTGTGGAGGATTGTATGCATGTCCTGCAACGCCCTAAATTGGATTATTATGAGGATGTGCAGTTTCTGGTCGTGCACGCGCTTGATGTGGATACATTGGATGCGGAAGAAGTGGACTTGTTCATTAGCAGTCGTTTTTTGGTGACCTATCACCATCATGAATTGGATGAGATAGATCAGGCATGGGAACGGATTGTCCAGCATGCGAATGAACGCAAAATATGGTCACGCGGACCGCTGGCTGCGGCCTACACGGTGATGGACAAGCTGGTGGATAATTATTTTCCAAGTCTGTTCATGATTGAGGATGAATTGGCCGAGCTGGAGGGCCAGGGCAGGCATGAGTCCGTTGAGGAATTGATGAAGCAGGTGTTTGCCCTGCGCGCCAGGCTGCTCAAGCTGCGCCGTACAATTGTACCGATGCGCGATCTGATGTATCGGGTTCTGAATTCGCAGCATGTGCAGGGCAAAGGGGAACATATGGCCTATTTTACGGATATTTATGATCATCTGTTGAAGCTGACGGATATGCTGGAGGCCGACCGCGAAATGACGGCCGACCTGAGAGACAGTTATATTTCGCTCAATTCCAACCGTATGAATTCGATTATGAAGACGTTGACCGTAATTACGACGATTTTTATGCCCTTGACGCTGATTGTCGGCATTTATGGTATGAACTTTTCGTATATGCCCGAGTTAGGCTGGAAATACGGCTATTTCGGCATCCTTTTTTTCATGTTTCTGCTGAGTGTCGCAATGGTGGTCTGGTTTATGCGTAGAGGCTGGTTCAAATAAAATGGACTAACGACGTTTACGCTTGACCGAACGTTTGCGCGGAGTAGTGTTTTTTTTGCGTTGTGTTTTTTTTCGGCGGCGGCGTGAAGGTGGTGTGTATTCATCCAATTCCTCAGATACAGGCGCAGAATTTTTACTGAGGGATTTGCCGAATACGGGGAGCGAACCCATGAGTAGCTTCGCCATCGGAGCAAATTGCTGTACACTGCTCATAACTTTTTGTACCTTGCCAAGAGTGGCTACAATTCCGTCAATGCCACCCATGCGGTCGATAAAACCTTTAATTTCGTTGAGATTGTTGATATTTCCGAGACTGCCCAGCAGTCCTCCTTTGGCTGGGGCCGGGTCTGGTGTAACCACAGCGGAATCCGTAATACTGGCTGGCGCTTCATAAGGCACCAGACTGGAGGAATCGGCTTGTGGAGTCTCGCTGTATGGATCGAGTCCGGGATAGGGAGTAGAATTATACGGATCGGAAAGGGATCGCTGTAGCGGCCTCCGATGATAGTAGTGTCCAGGCATGAGATCACATTCCTTTGCAGGTTGATACTCTACTGTATGTTACAAACGCACAGTGGGTTTAGGCATGTGTCCCGAAATCAGGTATAAATGCGGATTTGGGCATTCGTACGGTATAATCCTATGTCATGTAATGTTGTTCTGTAATGCGTGAAACCGTTAATGCTTGAAAAACCTACTATTTCTCAGGTACAATGAGGAGAGATTGTAACCTTGGGAGATGATAATCCATGCAGCTCAAAAAGCTTAATGATAAAAGTATTGATCAATTGTTTGAAGCTATCTTAACCCTTAAAAATTTGGAAGAATGCTACGTGTTTTTCGATGATCTGTGCACGATAAATGAAATTCAATCCCTCTCCCAACGTCTGGAGGTTGCTCGTATGCTGGGCAAAGGCAGCACATATAACCAGATTGAAGCGGAGACTGGGGCGAGTACAGCCACAATTTCACGTGTTAAGCGTTGTCTGAACTATGGTAATGACGGGTACAAAATGACGTTGGAACGTCTGGGACGCTAATGCGGAGACCTGGGATACTGGTAATCAGCCATGGCTCGAGAGAGCCGTATTGGGTGGAACAGGTGGATCGGGCAGTCGCAAAGCTTCATTTGCCGAAGGATATGCCGGTAGAGGTTTCATTTTTGGAAACGGTTAAAGGAAGATTGATTCAGGATGGTATTGATCATCTGGAGGCCGTGGATGTAACGGATTTACTGGTGATACCTTTATTTATGTCATCGGGCAGTACACATGTAGATGAGATTAGCTATGCGCTTGGGGTCAAGGATGCGCCGGATAAAGAAACGGATTTGATGCCTTTTCGAAGAAAGGCGCGAGTGCATTTCGGTAGGCCGTTGGATGACGGAGAAGATGTTGCACGCATGGTGTGGGACAAGGTTCGTCCACTGTCAGCCCAGCCTGCGAAAGAGCTCATTTTACTCGTTGGACACGGAAGTGTGCATAATGGCTTTCTTCAGCGCTGGGAGCAAGGAATTTCTTCATTGGCCCGTACCGTGCAAAGCGTGAGTAGCATACGAACAGACTATGCTTTGCTGAATCCAGAAAGTGTGCACGACAAGGCAGCGTATTGGAATCAGAAGCGGGGTCATGATGTTATTGTGGCGCCGCTTTTTTTGAGCTCCGGATATTTTACACGCCATATGATTCCTAAGCGGTTGCAGGGCCTGGAGTACCGTTATTCAGGAGATCCTTTGTTGCCGCATCCTTTACTTACAACCTGGATGGACAGGCAAGTTTGCGAACTTATGCAAGGCATGGGTGAGTGAACAAGGCCAAGTCATTGGCAGTTGGGTTCAGGTAGTGTAGTTTAGCTACAGTATTTTTCGCCCTTTTATTCCCAAATTTAGGTCTGTGATGGCTTCTTTTATTGTAAAAGAGGTCTTTTTCCAGTATGATGATATTTTGTACAGACTGAATGTGATGACTGGAATTTGCATATAAATATCATTAAATATACGGGTGGCGTAACGGAATGAAAAGAGCTAGATTAATTTATAATCCGACCTCCGGGCGGGAGGAAATGAAACGTCGTCTTGCGGATGTTTTGCAGCGCCTGGATGAAGGTGGTATTGAAACCTCTTGCCATGCAACTACGGGTGAAGGGGACGCAACGCGTGCTGCAACAGAGGCCATCGAGCGTGGGTATGATATGATTATCGCCGCTGGTGGCGACGGCACCTTGTATGAGGTCATTAACGGGATGGCTGAAAGGGAAAACCGCCCGCCCTTGGGTGTGTTCCCTCTAGGGACGACGAATGATTTTGCCAGAGCAATGGGCATCCCCAGGCAGTGGGAGGATTACTGCGACCTGGTTATTCGTCAAAATCCGAAGCCGCTGGATATCGGAAAAGCCAATGACCGCTACTTTATCAACATTGCGGGCGGAGGGACTTTAACCGAGCTTACGTATGAAGTTCCCAGCAAGCTAAAAACGATGATTGGCCAGCTGGCCTATTATTTTAAAGGTATGGAGAAAATGGTCAGCCTGGCCCCGCAAGAGCTGATTATTAAAGCATCGGGTCAGGAAGTGATACACGACGAGTTCATGCTCTTCCTGATTGCGAATACGAATTCGGTGGGCGGGTTTGAAAAGCTGGCTCCCGGGGCGACAATAGATGATGGGCTGCTCGACGTCATCGCTGTACGCAAATGCAATCTGGCGGAAATGATCCGGCTGGTGACACTCGCATTGCGTGGCGAGCATTTGCAGGACAAGAAGATTGTTTATTTCAAAACAGATTATATGGAGGTAACCTCACCCGGCTATGTCCAGCTTAATCTGGATGGCGAACTGGGAGGAACTTTGCCTGCAACTTTCCAGAATTTGCCGCACCACTTGAATGTATTTCGGTGAGAATTTTTTGGGAAAAATCCACAAAGCGTATGTAATTAGCAATATAAAAATCGAAATGATTTATCTGACTTTGGAGCGACTGAAACCGAATTTTGCAAAAGTCCTGTGGTAGGGAATGATGTGGAAAGGTTTTTGTTTCCGAACGATAGTGTTTCCGATAAAATAATTTTTTGAAGAGATTGGCTTCTCCAGAAGAGATTTCGTCTTCAATAATAATAAAAGACAAGCCATGGTATACAGAGGTAGTTATGTCGCTTCGACCCTATTAGCAATTGATCCTTGCCGTTCTCCGTGGGGAGTAACGGCATTTTCGAGTTGATGTTTATATAGCTTGCAGGCCGTTTACATCGTATGTATTGAAGGAAGATAGGTATAAAAAAGATGACCAGAAAGAAGTGACATGAATCATGACAAGTAACCGTAGCGGACGTGGAAAAAGCCGCCGGAATGTAGCAGCTCCTGTTCAAGGAAAGCCACAGAAAAAGACTGTGCAGCCTAAAAGGGAGAGAGAGCAAGGGCGGTCTCAAGGTGGAACTGGAAAGGAACAGCTTGGAATCGGAATTGAAAATGGAAATTTTGATGGAAATATAAAAGATACGGATCGGAATAGAATGGAAAAAGGACGAGGGACTCGTCGTTCTTCCGGTGATGGACAGGAGCGGCACACATCCAATCGTAACCGTTCCAGTGCAGAGCGTGCTGATCTGCCTGTACAAAAAAACGATGAAGCCATACTCGACATTATCGGCATGAATCATGATGGTGAGGGTGTAGGGCGTGTCGAGGGCTTTACGCTGTTTATACCAGGCGCATTGCCGGGGGAAAAGGTACGAGTCAAGGTGCTGAAAACGAAAAAGCAGTATGGCTATGCCAAGCTGCTGGGCATCGTGCAGGCCAGTCCTGACCGGATTGCAGCGCCTTGTGCCATCTATGATCAGTGCGGCGGCTGCCAAATCCAGCATATGAGCTATGAAGCGCAGCTCGGCTGGAAGCGCCAGCACGTTGTAGACGTACTGGAACGTATCGGAAAGCTGAGCGTGGCTGCCAGCGCCGGTTCCGCAACGGATTCGGGTGCGAATGCAAACGCGACTACCGAATCCGGTAATCAGGCAGCGCAGGTATTGGCTGCTCTTACGGGTTTAGAGGCGAATACAGCTTCGTCCTCGGCAGTAAGTACGGACCCGAATGCAGACAGCGTGTCCGTAAATTTGGCGCGTGAGCAAGGCGTAGTCGTACATCCTACCCTTGGTATGAGTGAGCCTTGGCGATATCGTAACAAAGCCCAAGTGCCGATTGGTGTCACCGAGGGCGGGCTTGTCGGCGGCTTCTACGCGCGTGGCAGTCATCGTATCGTGGATATGAACACCTGCCTCATTCAGGATGAGCGTAACGACGAGGTTGTGGCACGTGTCAAAGAGATTGGGCGAATGCTGGGCATCAGTGCATATAATGAGGAAACCGGACACGGACTGCTGCGTCATGTTGTCGTAAAGACCGCTTTTCGCACAGGTGAAATGATGCTGGTCCTCGTCACGAATGGACGAGATATTCCGCACGTCGATGCCTGGATTGGCAGTATCCGTGAGCATATCCCACACGTGGCAAGCATTTGCCAGAACGTGAATACCAAGCGAACGAACGTTATCTTTGGCGACGAAACTCGTGTGCTATGGGGCCGTGATGTGATCTACGATTATATCGGAAACGTCCAGTTTGCCATTTCCGCAAGATCTTTTTACCAGGTCAATCCTGTCCAAACGGAAGTGCTGTATAGCAAAACCGTCGAATATGCCGGACTCACGGGCAAGGAAACGGTGATAGATGCGTACTGTGGTATTGGCACGATCTCATTGTTCCTCGCTCAGCATGCGGATCAGGTGTATGGGGTGGAGATCGTAAAAGAAGCCATTGAGGATGCGCGGAGTAATGCGCGGTTGAACCAGATGCGTAATGTGAAGTTTGAGGTAGGCGCGTCCGAGGACGTCATTCCGGGATGGAAAGAGCAAGGCATCACCGCTGACGTCATCGTCGTCGATCCGCCCCGTAAGGGCTGCGATCCACGCCTGCTTGACACCATTCTGGAGATGAAGCCAGAGCGGGTGGTGTACGTATCCTGCAATCCAAGCACGCTGGCACGGGATTTAAGGATATTGGAGGACGGCGGGTATAGAACGGTGGAAGTGCAGCCCGTCGATATGTTCCCGCATACGGTGCATGTGGAGTGCGTGGTAGTAATATATCGGGATAGGAAGTATTGATGCACGAGGGTTGAAAAGTAATTTGAATATTCCTGCATTCAGAAAAGTGCTTTAGGGTTGAGTGCGGGAATATATATTATTTACATATATAAAGTACGAGAGAAGTGGATGGAATTAATATATAGGAAGAATGCTTCTTCCGATTAATAATGAAGGTTTGAACCTCCTTTTATGGGAGGTTTTTTGTATGTTATTTATTGCAATTTGTTTTATTAATAGTCCAATATGTTATATTTACTTTACAATTTGTTATTCATATAATACTATAATTAATGAAAGGAGGTGAGAGTATTCATGTTTTCATTTGGTGTTATCTGCAATCAGGTTTATTTACTGCGTGCTGAACGGAGATGGACACAAACAGATCTAGCCAAAGAACTAGGTGTAACAAGACAGACGATTGCCGCAATTGAGAACAACAAGTTTGTACCTTCGCTTGAGCTTGCATTTGCCATAGCATATGTATTTGAAAAAGAAATTACGGAAGTATTTCAGTTTGAGGCCTATGAAGAAGATGAGGAGGAGGAGTAGCACGATGGATATTTTTATAAGCATCACTATTTTGGTGGGATTACTTTTAAACCTTATTTTGTTACTTAAAGAAGGAAAGGATGAACGATGGAATCATATTATTAGTGGCCCACTTAACATTGCATTTTCTTTATTGTTTATGGGGTACACTGTGGGTATTATTTTATCCGGGTATTTCCATTTCGACTTAACTACATACAAAATGTATTATGACTATCTTTTTTGTGGTGTATTAGTCCTCTATATCGTCCTTTTGCTGATGAGAAGAAGGACGTTGTCTTGAACTCAAGGATTATTATGACTCTATTGGACAAACCAATCATAATAATAGTTTTGTATCGTGCACGTCTGTTGAATAATCATAAATAAGGTTACTACTTAGGTCTCCCTGAAAATAAGGTAGATTTTTTGAGTTTTTAAAGAATTTTTATTGCCAAGTAATGAAGAAGTAAATAGAGTTATAGGGAGTAGATGAGGAGTGAGACCATGAAGCTAACACCACAACAAGTAAATACGATCTGCAAAGGAGATCAGGAAATTGCAGGCTACTTTCATGAGCTCCTCACTGTCGTGGATCGTCAATCCAAGCAAATCGAAAAGTTAGAAAAACGCGTAAACGAGCTTGAACGTCAGCTCGGTCAAAATAGCAACAACAGCAGTAAACCGCCTTCAAGCGACGGCCTTCGTAAACCCACTAATCTTCGTCAGTCGGGCGGGAAAAAGGGAGCGCCTAAAGGCCATGATGGATATACGCTCCGATCCGTGGACTCCCCTGATGAAATTGTCTTTCATCAGGTAACGACGTGTACAAGCTGCTCGCATTCGCTCGAAACGGTAACGGTTGAGGGCTACGAGAAACGTCAAATCTTCGACTTGCCGCCTCCCTGCGTGAGGGTGACTGAGCATCGGATCGAGAAGAAATGCTGTCCGTATTGCGGTCTGGAACAGAAAGCGACGTTTCCTGCGGATATTCAAGCGCCTACCCAATACGGAGAGGGCTTCGCAGCTTGGACAGCTTATTTGCATGCTTACCAGATGCTACCCCTTAAGCGAATTGCTCAGTTGTTTGCTGACTTGACAACGTATCGTCCTAGCGAAGCAACGCTATTATCCTTGCTGCAGACGATGTCTCGATCGCTCGAAAGCGTGGAGCAAACCATTCGCTCGGCGCTTTTTCGCAAAGCAACGGTAAACGTCGACGAAACAGGCTGTCGGATCGCAGGAAAGAATCACTGGGTGCATGTAGTGTCCAATGAACATTGGACACTACTTGGCGCGCACCAAAAACGCGGCAGCCAAGCGATGGATGAACTCGGATTCTTACCGTTCTATTTGGGAACGGTCGTTCACGACTGCTTACCCGCGTACTTCAAAGACTTCTACTACTTCGGCCATGCCCTCTGTAACGCACATTTGTTACGCGAATGCCAAGGCATTGCGGAGCATGACGGGCACGCATGGGCAAAGCAGATGAAAGAACTGCTACAGGAAAGCTGGAAACTCACGCAAGCTGCTCGCCGTGACCGCCGGCCCTTAGCCGCGGCTATCCTTGATAAAGCCAGCAAGCGTTATGACGACATTCTCGAGCGCGGCAAAGATGAATGGGCAAACGACGCCGTCCGTGCAAAAGCGGGTCCGAGAGGTCGGGAAATAAAGAGTAAGGCCGCCAATCTAGGCGAACGACTGAAGGTACATAAAGCGTCGATTCTCCGGTTTCTTTGGAATGCCGACATTCCGTTTGATAATAACCAGGCGGAACGGGACTTGCGCATGGTAAAGGTGAAGCAAAAAGTATCCGGTGCCTTCCGCACGTTCGCTGGCGCTAAGGTGTTTGTGCGAACGAGAAGTGTCATTTCCACGCTACTAAAACAGGATCAACCCGTCCTTGCTTCACTCGTCAATGCCTTTCGTGGTCATCCCATTTTGGGGTGACCTAAGCAGTAACTAAATAAGTAATGATTAATTAATTCATCACCTCTCCCTCACACGGCAGAGGTTTTTTCATGCGAACATATAATCGTTGATAGAAATATGTTACCCTGGTAGTGTATAATGATGAAAATTATTGTCGAACAAAGGGATTTTTCGGTGAAATCTGGAATAAGTCTAAAGTACTAATATATAACAAGCATAGGAGCAACACACAATGGCAAAGGAAAACTTAGTTACCAGCTTAGAAGATAAATTATGGGCGGCAGCAGACAAGCTGCGAGGCAGTATTGCATCCTCCAAATATAAAGATGTTGTTCTCGGCATCATTTTTCTAAAATACATCTCTGATCGTTTCGAACAACGCTACAACGAGCTTGTCGCAGAAGGCGATGGATTTGAAGATGATCGTGACGAGTACGAACGCTTCAATGTGTTTTATGTACCGGAAAAAGCCCGTTGGAAGCACATCATTGAGAATGCGACTAAACCGAATATTGGTCAAGTAATTGACGAAGCCTTTATTGCCATTGAGAAAGAAAACAAGAAGCTCGCTGGAGTCCTTCCTAAGATTTATTCAGGTGCAGATATAGACCAGCGGCGAGTTGGCGAAGTTGTCATGGTATTTGAAAACTCGGACACATTGCTGATTGAAGAAGATGCACTTGGGCGCGTTTATGAATATTTCCTTGGCAAGTTCGCTTTTATGCTTGGACAAGGCGGTGGAGAGTTCTATACGCCGAGTAGTGTTGTAAAACTTCTTGTTGAAATGATTGAGCCATTTGAAGGTACTATTTACGATCCATGCTGCGGTTCCGGCGGTATGTTTGTCCAAGCACAAAAGTTCGTGAAAGCGCATGGAGGTAATGCCTACAAGTTGTCCATTTACGGTCAAGAGTTAAATGCGGAGACTAGAAGACTTGCCACGATGAACCTTGCTATTCGCGGGATCGAAGCGAATCTTGGTAAAATCCATGACGATACATTCCATGGAGATCAGTTCAAGGACGAGAAATTTGATTATATCCTTGCTAATCCCCCATTTAACATTAGCGATTGGGGACAGGATAGGCTCTTGAATGATTCTCGCTGGAAATGGGGCATTCCGGCTAAAGGTAATGCAAACTATGCTTGGTTGTCTCATATGCTCACGAAATTGAAGCCATCTAAAGGCGTTGCTGGTATTGTTCTGGCTAACGGTTCTTTGTCATCCCAAACTTCAGGTGAAGGTAACATCCGTGCAAAGTTTATTGAGGAAGATTTGGTTGACTGTATTGTGGCATTGCCGGATAAACTCTTCTTCACAACCGGTATCCCAGTCTGCTTATGGTTCCTTCGTCGCGGCAAGAAACGCAAAGGTGAAGTGTTGTTTATTGATGCCAGGGATAAAGGGACAATGATTAGCCGCAAGTTGCGTGAACTCGAAGAAGCGGATATCAGGGTGATTGTGGATACGTACCACAAGTGGCTGAACAATGATGGATATCTGGATGAAGTCGGTTTCTGCAAATCGGCTGCCCTGGAGGAAATCCAGAAGCATGACAATGTGCTTACTCCAGGGTCGATATGTCGGAGTTAAAGAAATTATTGATGATGAGCCGTTTGAGGAAAAGATGGAGAAGCTTGTTTCCGAGCTTGCAGATTTGATGTCGGAGTCTTCTGTGCTGGACGAGAAGATCAAGAAGAGCCTGGGGGCTATTGGATATGAATTTTAATGAGTGGAAAGTGATTACGATCTCAAATTTAATTCTTTCTTCTAATACTGGATTAGATGCAATAAAAAGAGCACCTATTGTGGATTATGATAGTGGGGTGAAATGTCTTAGAATCCAAGATATTTCTCAAGAAAAGGAATTTAGGGATTGGGGATTTTGTTCTGTTGAAGATAAAGACTATATTAAGTTTCAGTTAAAGAAAGGAGACATAATAGTTGCAAGAACTGGAGCAACTGTTGGTGTAAATAGAATCATAAAAGAAAATCTAAAGTCAGTCTTTAATAATGGATTAATAAGAATAAAGGTTAATGAAGCAGTCGCTGATAATAAATTCCTATATTATAACATGCAAAGTGAAAAATATAGGGGGCATATTAATGCAATATCAGGCGGAACATCAACACAGCCAAACATGAAAATGAACGCTTTATTAGATTTTGAAATAAATTTACCAAATCTTCAAGAACAACAAAAAATAGTCTCCATCCTTTCTGCACTCGACAATAAAATTGAACTTAACAACCGAATGAACAAAGTCCTTGAGAAAGTGGCTCAGGCGTTCTTCAAGCAATGGTTCGTTGATTTCGAGTTCCCGAATGAAAACGGTAAACCTTATAAGTTTAGCGGCGGGGAGATGGAATGGTGCGAGGAACTGGGGAAAGAGATTCCGAAGGGATGGAAGATTGGTTCGATTTCAGATTTAGGAACTGTTGTTGGAGGTGGGACTCCTTCTTCAACGAATGAAGAATATTACTCTTATCATGGAGTACCTTGGATTATACCGAAAGACTTGTCCACGAATAAAAGTAAATTTATATTTCGAGGATCTCGTGATATTACGGAACTAGGTCTAAGAAATAGTGCTGCCAAATTAATGCCGGAAGGCACAGTACTATTTACTTCAAGAGCTCCCATTGGATATATAGCGATTGCTGGTAATCCTGTAACAACGAATCAAGGGTTTAAATCCGTGATCCCCAATGTCAACGTAGGGACTGAATATGTATATTGTTTTTTGAAGGAAAATCTAACGGTAATAGAAAATATGGCTACAGGCTCGACATTTAAAGAAATTTCAGGAAATGTGCTCAAAAATATCTCTGCACTATTACCTGAAACTAAATTATTAATGAAATTCTCTAATATTATCAAAATTTACAATAATAAGATAAAAAATAACGAGAAACAAATCAATTATTTAACCAATCTCCGAGATACCCTACTCCCCAAACTTATGTCTGGAGAAATCGACGTATCTGATATCGAAATATAAATTGGCGGTGATTTCCATGTTTACTGAAGAAAGCCTTGAAGCGGTCGTGCTTGAATTGTTACAAGACGAATTGGACTATACCATACTAAATGGCTATGACTTCGTGCGCGACTACCATACCGTTATTCTGGAAGATGACTTGCGTGAATCGTTATTCGCACTTAATCCCAATCTCCCCGAAGAAATTATTGAAGCCGCGCTACGCAAACTTGTCTACATGGACGACGCGAGTCTTGTCGTTGCGAACCAACAATTTCAAAAGTACCTCATTGAAGGTATCAGTATTGAAGTGTACGGCGAGGATGTTCCCTCTCGTGTCGTTAAGATTATGGATTTCGATAATCCGTACAACAACACATTCAAGGCGATCAACCAATTTACTGTGATTCATAAAGCGGAGAAACGACCAGACGTGGTTATATTCGTCAATGGCTTACCGCTGGTTGTCATTGAACTTAAATCTGCGGTTCGCGAGGACGCGACCATTCATGACGGCTATCTTCAAATCAAGACCTATCAGGACATCATCAAGCCGTTGTTCCAGTATAACGCCTTCAGTATCATCAGTGACGGAGTCAATGCTCGATTCGGTTCCATTACTGCGGAGTATGACCGCTATATGCAGTGGAAACAAGTGGATCGCAATTCCCCTATTATTGATGAACCGCATATTGCTCAAATCAATACTCTTCTTAAAGGAATGCTTCATAAGGAACGGTTGTTAGATATTGTTAGTAACTTCACTTTCTTCGCTGGCGGTAAAGCGAAAATCATAGCCGGATATCATCAATATTTTGGTATGAATAAGGCTATTGACAGCGTTGTTCGTGCTGTTGATGAAGATAAACGTGGTGGTGTCGTTTGGCATACTCAGGGTTCTGGTAAATCATTTTCGATGGTGTTTCTCTCTGCCGGATTGATTCGAAGACTAAATCATCCAACCATTGTTGTGGTTACAGATCGTGTAGATTTGGATGACCAAATATTTGGCACATTCAGTGATGCCAAAGAATACTTGCGAGTAACTCCCTCACACGCAGATTCAAAGGAAGATTTGAGTGAACTATTGGAGAACCGTTCTGCTGGAGGTATTATTTTTACCACGATCCAAAAATTCACTGAATCAACGGGCCTTTTTTCAAATAGACATGACATCATCGTCATAGCTGATGAAGCACACCGTTCCCAATACGGTATTGATCCTGATGTTAAAATTGATAAGAAGACACTAGAGGCTGAGCTTATTTATGGGTATGCAAAATATTTGCGTGATGCCTTGCCGAATGCGACTTTTATCGGATTTACAGGAACACCAATCGATTCCAATGATAAATCGACTATTGGTGTATTTGGTGAATTAATTGATGTATATGACATGACACAAGCGAAACTAGACGGAGCGACTGTCGATTTGCACTACGAAAATCGGTTGGCTAAGGTGCATCTTGACGAAGGGATTCTCGATCAGATTGACGCGGAAGTGGCGAAGATTGAAGCACAGGGACTAACACCTGAGAAAATCGAGAGGCTGAAGAAGGATCTGGTCACGATGGAAGCAGTCATTGGGGATGAAGATCGCCTAAATTTGGTCGTAGATGATATACTGGCTCACTATGAAATACGCAAAAACATACTCAAAGGAAAAGCGATGATTGTTGCTTATTCTCGTAAAATAGCTTATCGCATGTACCAACTTATTAAGGAAAAATCTCCTCATCTTGCTGATCATATTGGACTCGTTATGACTGATAGTAATAAGGACGAACAGGAATTACGAGATGTTGTCGGAAATAGATCACATCGAAAAGAATTGTTTAATAGCTTTAAAGATGAGGAGAGTAAATTTAAGATTGCCATTGTCGTCGATATGTGGCTAACCGGCTTTGATGTTCCGTGCCTTGATACGATGTACATCGATAAAATTATGAAAGAACACAATCTGATGCAAGCCATCGCTCGGGTCAATCGTGTCTATAAGAACAAGCAAGCTGGATTAATTGTTGATTACATTGGACTGAGCAAGTATTTGAAGGAAGCACTTCATACATACACTAGCCGAGACAAGAACAGTATTCCTGAGATTGAGAAGGCTAAAGAAATCCTGATGACCGAAGTGGAGATTCTTGAGGGGATGTTCCACAGGTTCGATTTTAGTGCATATATGAACGCAACCCCGAAGGATCGCTTTGAATTGATTCAAGATGGTGTTGAGCATGTGTTGAAGGACAGAGCCAAAGAAACGTTCCTCAAGCATGTCGCTCGGCTTCAAAGCGCCTACAACATTTGTGCAACTGCACTGGATTTTACTGTTCGAGTTCAAGTTAGCTTTTTCGTTGCTGTCAAATCGTTCATCATAAAAGTTGAGCGTGATGGAATGCCGAACGTAGAAGAATTCAAACGGAAGATTACAGCTATGATTGAACAGGCGATAATCAAAGATGGTGACGAGGTTGTATCCATTTCCGCGAAGAAGGAAAAGAGTCTCCTGTCTGTTGAAAACCTGCAAAAGATTATGGCGATGAAGCGAAAGAATATCGCGGCTACCATCCTGAAAAAACTGATTGACGACAAGATCAAATGGTTTGAGCAAACGAACATTGTTCGTGCTGGTTTCTTTTCCGAGAAGTTGAAGAACATTGTAGAGCGATACAACCAAGCAGAAGATATCAATGTGCTGATTACCGAGATGATAGACATTGCTAAGGAAATCGAATCTGCTATTAACGAGGGAATTGATATGCAGTTATCACCGGAGGAGCAAGCATTTTATGATGCACTCGCAAAACCAGAACTGGTGAAAATGCATTATCAATCTGACATTTTGCGTGAGATGGCGAAAAAACTACTTCAATTAATAGCCGAGAACAAAACTCCTGATTGGTATAAACGTAACGATGCCAGAGCCAATATGAGGTCTCTTATCAAAAGGCTGCTAAAGCTATATAAATACCCACCAGATGAAATACCAGATGCTACTGAATTGGTCATCAAGCAAGCAGAATTGCAGATGAAGTATAATTTGTATACTACACAACCTGACGAAGTAATTATCCGATAGTGGCTGACGGCAAGGAAACATATAGAACATGACCAAACGATGGTATAGAAAGGAGCATCAAGCATGGCAGAAATAAAATATACAATCACCCAGCATATCGGAATCCTGTCCAAAGGAGCAAAGGGCTGGAAAAAAGAACTGAATCTCATAAGCTGAATGATCGCGAACCAAAATTAGATATCCGTGAATGGTCGCCAGATCATGAGAAAATGGGCAAAGGTGTCACGTTGTCCAAGGAAGAGATTTTTGTGTTACGGGATTTATTGAATGGATTAGAGTTGTAGATTGAATTTGTCTCAAGGAGTTGAGCTTTTTTGAACTTGGATCAAGTACTATATACCTTAAAAACAGAATTCCCGAACAAAGCTATTGACCTGTCTGAGAGCTTGGAGCTTATAAAAGAAG
This sequence comes from Paenibacillus sp. 1-18, assembly GCF_000520755.1. Classification (NCBI taxonomy): domain Bacteria; kingdom Bacillati; phylum Bacillota; class Bacilli; order Caryophanales; family Paenibacillaceae; genus Paenibacillus; species Paenibacillus sp. 1-18. The sequence continues at coordinate 5,362 of NZ_ASSB01000006.1, read as the reverse complement.
TACTTAATGATACAATGAACAGTATAAACCATAAGTCAAACGACGCTTTCACTAAAAGAGACTTTGCTGCTAGACGGCAGTATGACGATATGGCGGTATTTATTCATGATTATGAACAGCAGATTGATCAATTTGTGGCTACTCTTAGTGTAGAGGCAATTGATTTAGTCAATGAAGACGACGATACAGATGAAGAAACCGAAAAGAATAAAATCCCCAATTATGCTGATTACATGGTGGATTCTAACGTTGAACATACTCTCTATGAGAATTTTACGCATAAGCGACCGTTTGCTTTTCGAATTAATGAGAAACAATTAATAGAAGTGAAAACTTGGCAAGAAATGCTTAAAAAAACTGCTGAATTGTTGCTTGCGATAGATAGCGAAAAATTTCTTGCTTTTGAACATATGTCTGGTATGAATGGAAAGAAAAATAAGTACATCTCAACGAAGCAAGAAGGAATAAGGAAACCTCAGTTAATCCTAGATAAAGTGTATATAGAGACACATATGAGCGGGAATGGTATACGAAATATATTGCTGAAGATGCTGAAAGCGTATGGGTTTAAGGCTACAGATTACAAAGTATATTTTCGCGCAGATTACACTGAGTTGAATCAGGAGTAATTTACATTGTATTTCCAAACAGCCGAGGGTATATAGCTCTCGGTTTTTCTTGTTACTTTGATTTCTTGTCCTCTATATAAATGATTCTCCAAATTCTCCTTGAAGTACAAACATATATCCGATACAATAAATACGAACGTTTGTTTCTGTTTGGCGCACAGAAACAAATTACCATCAAGAATGAACGTTCAAAATCTTATCATCCAAATCACTAAACAGGAGGTCAAAATTTGTCCAGTAATCCAACACGTAATCAATACCAAATCAAACTGTTCCACTTTAACGAGATCACTCATGCAGGTGACCAACTTTTTGCGCCACCATCTAACACTCGTACCATTACTGTATCTGACAGTATCTATCTCGATCAACTCAAACGAGTCGTAGCAGAACGTGATCCTTCCACCGATGTTACCGAAGTCATCTTTATGCTCAAAGCTGATCAAGTTGATGAAGATGATCCATTCCAACTTGCTCTGTTTGAACGCATGTTACGAGAGGGCATCTACTATAATGGAGGAAAATATGTCCGCTCGATCAAGTCACCTGCGATGGGACGTACACAGAGGACAGAATTTATTCAAGAAAAGTATGTTGCTGATCTGTATCGACACATTACACTAGGTAAAATGCCACCACTCACCAATATCCATAAGTGGGAAGCAGCACTTGGTGTGAGTCGTTCAGCAGCACAGCCAGTACCGTATGTTCCCCGGATTGTTGTTATTCCAGATTATGAAAAGGATACGATCATCGAGGATGTATGGAAAGTGGAAAAGTGTGCTGAAAATTTGGAGCAGCAGAAGTTGATATTCGATGAAAAGACGAAGCAACGTGAATATTTCAAAGCAAAGAAAGAATTGAAACCATCAAAGGAACATTTACATAAGTTAGAACGTATACCGAATAAAACGATCTCGTGGAATGGCCGCACAAAGTCTGCTCCTGATCAAAATGAATATAAAACTTTCAATGGATGGAATAAACATAATCGTCGTGTGAAGCTAGAAGCAATTCCTTTTCCTACTCGCTCGGTTATGTATAATGACGAACTATATCCTTGCTATTCCATTGAGCAAACGGAAGAAATCCCAATCATCGTTATCAATGAAGAGTCCATCGGTTTCAAGCGAGTGGAGTATCCAAGTTATAAAAATAAGAATGTTCAGTTTTTCGATGGTCAAGGTCTCATGAACTAGTCAAATGGAGCAGATCTGTGCCTATATATCCAATCCAACAAGGAAGGAAAAAGTTGGTTCGATAGCACGGTGGATAAACGATCCGCTAAATCACTGGAAACGTGGAAAGCAAATCATCTGGAGGATTTACTGAATGCTGAAATCAAGATGCGATTCCCGGCTAAGGATGAGAAAGAAATCGAAGTTGAGAAGCTACGAGCCGAAGTGGAAAATATGAAGCTAGAGAAGCAACGTGAACGGTTAACCAGCCAAGCGGTAAAAATAGCATCCGAGAAGAAACTTCCACTCCCGTTAGTGGATTTTTTTATTGGTGCAGATGAAGAAGCGACGACAGCGAATTTGGCTATGTTGGAACAATCGTTACAATTGGCTATCCAACAGCAAGTAGAGCAACGACTCAAGGGGGAAGGATATACCCCTCCGGCTAGTTCAACGAGTAGCACATTTACATTGGAATCGATTAAAGGGATGTCCCCAAACGAGATTAATCAGCATTGGGATCAAGTCAAACAAGCATTACAAAACAAACAATAATCAATAGAAAAGGACAGGGTGATTAGATATGTCAGTACAACATTTTATTCCTACCATTTGGAGCGCACGTTTAAATGAAAGCTTGAAGAAGAATCTGGTGTATGGGAACGTGGTCAACACTGATTACGAAGGTGAGATTCAAGGCCAAGGCTCCACCGTAAAAATTAATTCGATTGGGACGGTAACGATTGGCAATTATGATAAGGTGGCAGGAATCGGCAATCCGCAGGAACTGGATGCTATGCAGAAAACGTTAGTGATTGATCAGGCGAAGTATTTCAATTTTCAAGTGGATGATGTCGATGCCGCTCAAGCGAATGTAAGTCTACTAGATGGTGGAATCGTGGAGGCCTCCTATGGACTGGCCAATGTAGTGGATCAGTATCTTGCTGGATTTTATACGGAGGTTAAAGCTGAGAATACGATGGGCAATGATACCGCGCCTATTGTTCCAACTAAAGATACAGCCTATGATTTGCTGATTGATCTTGGCGTGATGATGGATGAGAACAATGTACCTGAAACGGAACGTTTTGTGGTAGTTCCTGCATGGTACTATGGCTTGCTTTTAAAGGATGCTCGTTTCACCAAAGACCCAAATATCATCCGCACAGGCTATGTGGGAGATATTGATGGCATGACCGTCTATAAATCAAACAATGTGCCAAATACCGGAGGAGCCAAGTATAAAATCATTGCAGGTCATAAGAGTGCGATTTCGTTTGCCGGGCAAGTGGATTCAGTGGAAGCCTTCAGACCAGAGAAGCAATTTTCGGATGCAGTAAAAGGTTTACAGGTGTTTGGAGCTAAGTGTATCAAGCCGGAGGCTCTTGCTGTACTCACGGCCAATAAGTCTTAATTGAAAATAGGATCATATGCAAACACATTATAATAGAAGAAACACGGTTAGGGTGTCCGTTTTGGATGCTCTATTTTTCATTTTTTGGAGGGTGATAAGATGTGGTTTTTGAATCAGGAAACAGGCTGCACATGGGAAGTCACAGATCAGGAGTTAATGCTGCGGTTACAGGCAGTGGGCGTTATGAGCAAGTGGATGAGCCTAAACCAGATGAGGCTGAGCAAGATTTACCCCAAACGAAAGTTCAAACTGTCAAGAATATGAAGCGTACCGAGAAGGCACAGGTAAAGGAGGGACAGGAACCAGCGCATGAGTGAGCTAATGGATTTAATGAAACAGCTATTAGGCATGGAATCAACAGACATATCAAAGGATGATATCCTGATCCACTATTTGAATAAAGCGAGGAGTAATATTTATGGCTATTGTAATGTGGTAGAACTCCCTGTGGAATATGATGATGTTATGGTCGATTATGCGGTGTATCTTTATAAGAATAGGGATTCGGTTGGACTTATAAATAAGCATGAAGGTGAACGCTCAGTCACATTTGAAACAGGCATTCCGGCAAGTATTCGACTTGCTCTTCCTCTACCTAAAATCAAGGTCGGTACAGATTAATGTTCTATGATACGAAGCTGGAAATTTTGAATGATGCTGATTTGAAACCTGTCCAGTTGATCATGGCAGATGTACAACCTTATCGCAAAAGCTTTTCATTTGAAGATGGTTACATACTAGAGACAACATATCGAGCTTTCTGTCCACTGGAAACCTTATTGCAATTATATGGATATGTTCGAATTAGTAAGAATGTCTTTATTATTTTGGATATGAAGGAATGGAGTGATTATGTGGAGTTGTACCTGTATCGCTGCAAGCAGGATTTTGGTTTGGAGGTGGAGGAGTGACGAGGAGTCTAGAGCCGATGATAGATTTCTTTCTGCGAGAAAAAGGCGAGCTTGTACATATCAATGGTATGCGACAGCTTGCTCTAATTCAGGATGCGACAAATACCATTCAAATGACCGATGAAAAAATTATTCGTGCAGCAACACCCTTACATACAGGAAATATCGTGGATTATCGCTATGAACGTTATCTGATCACCAGTCAGGTGGATCAAAATGAAAAGTCGTGTCGAGGCAAGATGCGAAAATGTAATCAACGACTAGCTTTAAACTGGAATGGACAGGTGAAATGGTTTGATGCTGTGGTAGAAGCCAGAACGTTTTCAACGGAAACAGGTAAAGTTATCTCCATGCCAGAGGGCAACATCCTGATTACCGTACAAGACAATACAGATACGAGGGGCATTACATTAAGCCAACGATTTTATATGACTCATCAGCCTTTTAAAGTGACTGGAATTGATCGCACGATGAATGGCATCATCCAGTTAAGCTGTACATTGGATAGCATAAATACAGCTTATGATGACGTGGAACATAACATTGCAGATAGATGGAAGTACGAGATTGCTCATACATATGCATTACATATTCATCAGGGAACGATGGCCCATGTACCTCTAAACGAAACAATACCGTTGAATGTGTCTGCTACGGATAATGGAAATGAGATAGCGAATCCGGCGATTACCTATATATCTAGTGACCCAAGTGTGGTTAGTGTAGATCAGCAAGGTCAGGTTATGGGTATCGCTTTGGGACAAGCAAGAATCACTGCGAAATTAACGTATCACCCAGCAGTACAAAGTAGCATTGAAATGAGAGTCGTCGAAACAGGAACGCATATCTATTCGATAGCCATTACTGGCAATGCAGTTCTAAAAACAGGCCAAAGTGCCTCATACGTCAGCCATATTTATGATCATGGAGTGGAAGTGTTTGGCCAGTCTGTGGAGTGGAGTCTACGAAACCAAGATGATTCGACTCCGATCATTGGTAGCGTGACAGCCAGTACAGGAAATAGCGTGACAGTGAAAGCCGGAAGCAGTAGTGGAGCGAACAATAAAGCCCTTGTACTGACAGCCACCTTAGTAAGTGATCCTAGTATTACCATAGAAAAGACCATTAGCCTTAAGAATTTATTCTAAGCTTTATAGCTATCGGCTTGCCCTAGAGGTGAGCCATTTTCATTTTAAAGGAGCACATACATATGCAACGAAAATCCATCGA
>NZ_ASSB01000005.1:0-1043 GCF_000520755.1 Paenibacillus sp. 1-18 | reverse complement strand
GACGATACGGCAGGACAACGGAAAGCTCTGGCTGCCGCTGTTCCTGAATTGCGGCATAGTGCTCGAATACTTCCTGCATCATGATCGGCACGCACCAGCCATCCATAATAATATGATGGAAGCTCCAATAGAATTGGTATGTTTGTTCACCGATTCGCAAAACCGAAACACGCAGCAGCGCATCCTGCGCCAAATCGAATCCTGCCGCTGTATCGTTGACGCTAAACGCCTGAGCATACGCCTCGCGCTCGGCTTCTTCCAATCCGCGCAGATCTTCGTAGTAAAATCCGCAAGGCTTGCGCCGATAGACGACCTGTACAGGCTCGGCCAGCCCGCTGTAAAATCCGGTACGCAGCACGTCGTGCCGCTGCACGAGAGCATCCAGACTTTGGGCAAAGATCTCAACGTCCAGGCTTCCCTGAAGGCTGAACACTGCTTGCTCGAAGTAAGCTGCCGAATCCGGCTCCAATTGACTGTGGAACAGCATGCCTTTTTGCATCGACGTGAGCTTGTACACATTTTCGATCTCACCGATATGCGCGGTTTGCTGTACAAGCTGCTCCAGCTCCTCCATGCTGAGGTCCGAAAGCAGCAGATCGCTCGGCGTCAGCTCCGGCTGCTCTTTATCTGCGCAGTGCAGGATCACTTCCCGCAGACTTGTACGCAGGAGTTGGGAAAGATTTTCCACTGTTTCTTTGCGATATTGCCGCCCATTGTAATCAATTGTCAGCGACAAGACACCCTGCGAAATCATGCCGTTCATATCCAGTGTATAGCGCTGTGCCATCTTCTCGCTTATGGAGGCTCCGACCGAATAAGGCGAAATTTGCAGCTTATTACTATCCAAGTCCTGATCGAACTGCCCCAGATAGTTGAAGCTGATTTCCGGCTGGATACGCAGAGCATGGTCCTCGTTCTTGCCGTCGCCGGACAAATAGGTCAAAATGCCATACCCGATCCCTTTATTCGGAATGCGGCGGAACCCTTCCTTGACGAGCTTGATACTACGCGAAATGTCTTGTTCTGCCGCCATCTCCAGCACG
>NZ_ASSB01000004.1:0-8056 GCF_000520755.1 Paenibacillus sp. 1-18 | reverse complement strand
ATGTTTTCCCTGCCTTTCAGGTTGCATATAACGTTCTCGCATTCACGACGTTCAAGCGGCTTAAGGCACGTAGTGCCGGGTGGCTCTGCCACTTAGCCGGTTAAATGTGTCCGGTGAATCAGCTCCTCCGAAATCCCTCTCCCGGACCAAGGGTCGAGCTTGTCTCGACCCGCTGCGTTGAATGCAATGTTATAGGATGTTGGCGCCTTCTTCGATTTCTCTATCTAGATCCTTTGATGCTTCAATTATTACTGAGTCTAATTTATTCAACCACTCGGTGTATTCTTGAGAGTCTGCTTCCATAGGTTCCTTTCTCAATTCCTTACATTTCAATAAATGTTCCTTCCAATCAGAGGTAATATGTCTTAGTCCCCAATCAGCAGCTTGGCTTTTTGAAAATATTATTTCCTCACGTAACCAACCTATGAATTTTGCAGCTAATAGCAACCAATCTATTGAATGTAAACTTCCACCCTTGCCATGTTCCTTCATACATAGAGAAAATTCTATAAGAAATCCTTTTATTTCTTCCTTTGTGATCTCAGGAAAAATATGTTCCTGTAAATCCCCGTATATTAAAAGTCCTTGTTTCTTAATTGAATACATTGTGAATGTATCGAGTTGATTCTTCTCCCACATCCGTTCTCCTCTCGTTCCCCACCACAATGCTCGTCCCTGTTCGCCGAAAATCAACTTATATGGTAAAAATGCACCTTCCAACATATCGGTATATAGATCTACCAATACATTTCTATATATGACCCTCTGTTCATTCAATCTCGTGATCTCTTCCATACTAATATTCTCAGAAAGCAAAACTAAAAAATCCAAATCTCCATAACCAGGACTCAAATCGTTATGTAACGATGAACCATATATGTAAACACTAGTTAATTTATCCCCGAATATAGCTCGTATATCCTGAATGAAAATACGAAGAGTTTCTTGAAGTTTTTCATCTTTAAAGTGTTTCTTCAATGTGTCATCTCTCCTTTGGTTTTTTAACGTTTTGCGCCATTTTCTTATAACGTTCTCGTATTCACGAACCCCAAAGGGGTTGTCTGTTGAAATGCTTCTTCGAAATCCTTCTCGCAGACCAAGGCTCCAACGGAGCCGCTGCTTGAATATTATGTTATGAGATGTCATTGACCTCTTTGAGTCATCCCCAGAACAGTCCGTTATGCCCTTCATCCACGATCTTTAACTGTTTTTCAAAATCTTCATTCGGTTCTATGTCATCTATGAAATGCCATTTCCCCTTGCTGTCTTGCCAATATATTTCCCATTCGTTTTCATCTAATCTGAACTGAGCTACAGGCATCTGCACCCATTGATCACTTTTGTATCCTTGTCTTTCTTCAATTAATGTCACATGATTTCCTCTGATCTTATAACTGATTTTAATCTGGTTTTTCACATGTTCTGGTACTGCATTTTGTGTATATTTGTCCATGATTTTCATAATCCGCTTCTTTGTAAAGTCATCCATGGATTTTGTCTCTCCTGCCCTGATTCGTTTTGCCATGATTATATCACGATGATGTCTCATAACGTCTCTGTATTCATGAGCCCCGAAGGGGTTGTCTGCTGAAATGCCTCTCCGAAATTCATCTCGCAGACCAAGGCTCCGTCAGGAGCAGCTGCTTGAATATTATGTTATCAGATGTATTCGTCTTCTCGAGTTAGCTACCAACTCTCTCAAGTAATTCTATTAGTATGTCATCTAATTTCTTCTTGTTTTTCATCTTCTGTGGGCGTATTAAGCATTCTATTTAGATCAGCTTTCAACTCTTTCAATGTATAATCGGGCAGTTTTCTTATTAATCCATGCAATAAAAAGTATTTCCAACATCCCTCATTCGTACTGAATATTTCCCTAATGTAGGGTATCAATTCTTCTTCGAAATTCAACAATACATTTTCTACCGGTTCAGCAATCGGCCAGTTTCCATCTTGTAGCCATTCCAGTATTTCTGGTAAGATAGGTTTTAATTTCTCTATGGGTTGTTTCTTTAGTAACTCTACTCTTTCTAAATCGTGTTTATGCCGTGGTATTAATTCATTTGTGTTTATAATATTGACCTCCTTTCTTTATTCCAGTTGCGAGTATTTCTGATAACGTTCCCTGTATTCACGAACACTCACCACCTTAAGAGACGAAGTCCCGACCGCGACGCGGTTAGGTGGTGCAGGGTTGTTCGCTTGAGTCCGCTTCCCTGTTTGTCTCCTCTAGTGAGCCAAGGGCCGAATGGACCGCAGCGTGAATACGATGTTATCAGATTCCGGCACTTCATTGAATAACATTCAAATGGTTTTAATATTTTTTTCCCAGCAACGCGGTAAGCTCAAATCTTTAATAATTTTGGGTTTACCCGGATCTCCTGTACCAAAGATAATTCTACCAGGCTCCCAATCCATTAAAATCTTGTTTACTAATTTTGTTACCTGTGTTCTTACGCTTGTTTTTTTTAAAATAGAGAGCGATTCCTCGAAATTATCACATATAAAATGAAGTGTATTATTTTTACATCGGTGCAAGCTCCCGGAATATATCATGTCATCCTTCAGAAATATTGTAATTTCCAATGAGGGCTGCATTGGGTTTATATATATCGTGCAGATAGAATCTTGTTTCCACGAGGTACTGCTCAATTTCTTAGTTACATTACTATTAATAGTATTACTATAACTACTATTGCAGCATGGACAGTATTCAATCTCTAGGGGACTATCGACCAATACCAACTGTATTTCCTTACCAACCCAAACAATCTCTTCGAGAACTTTATCCAATAATAAATCCATAGGGCCTTCTAATAAATGAAATAAACGTTCAAATTCAATTTTTTCGTCATCCCATTGAAAAATTAATCTTAATGAATGGATTTTATCATAATCCCCATAAGTATTTAATACTGCAAAAACTTTTGGGTTCTTTTGTGAAGCTTCTTTTACAAAGGCTTCCCAAGATCGCTTATACTCTCGAATTTCAACTTCTGTTAATTCAAGATGATTAGGTTCGTTATATGCTTGTGGTCTATGGTGTAGATCGTGATCCTTTACACAGAGAACAGCCAGATTTTCCTCAACTGTATTAGAATTATCACCATCAATGTGGTGGAAATGAACACCTAGTCCGCTCTTTTTACAAACACAACAGACACCTACGTTTTTTTGAATTAGTATATCCTTTAGTTTTGGATTCGGAGATACTCTCATTTAGGCTCCCCTTTTCGCTGGTTTCTGATAACGTTCACGTATTCACGACCCAGCGTATGCTGGGTGTCCGGCGAATGCCGGACCCAGGACGAATGTTCGCAGCGTGAATATTTTGTTATCTTAAGTAACACTCTTCTTGAGTTACACCCAAAATCACTCTCTGTCTTTCAAACCAACCAATCCAACTCAGCGTTCGGTCCAAACCAGAGCTTAACGAGTGCAAAGCTGTCCACTGTACTGAGTTCATCTTGTTGTCTTAAAGAAGCTAATTCTTATGCGAGAAAGAACCACTATCTAACGTACCACGCTTCTTTGAATTGTTAACAAGCGCCCTATTCCGAGAAACCAATTCCAAAGAAAAACATGAAAAAACTGAACCTATTAAATATGGCAGTGTGAACCATCGAACTGCATTTTCGATAAGTTGTCTTACCCCTTCTGAGGTTACCTTAGTAGCAGATATTGAATTTAACCAAGGTGTTAACAAAGTTGATAAAAAATCAGAAATAAAGAAACAGTATGATATGGTAGAAAATAAAGCTAAAATAAAATAAATAGCAACTTTCACTTCATTAAATCGTTCTTCAGGTGTCCAAAATACCACTAGGTTGATAAGTACTATACTCAAAATAATTACCATCCCACCTAAAGTTCCATTTGCAATAAAAAGTTTTTCTTCAAAGACTTCAAAAAGTAACATTCCAATAAAGCTATAAATAACGACTGAAATTACTGGGCTAAATAGTAAAAGTAAAACTAAACGAAACCAGTTTGTTACCTTATCTAAGAACAGAAATCTTGCCTTGAAGTATATGAAAATAAAAAAGAATACAACAAAGAGATTAGTCACAAGAGGACTAGTATGAATTATTCGAACTACTCCCATTAAGATAAACAAAGAGACATATGTCATTGAAAATGACCAATTAGAAATTTCATTAAAATATTCTTTAGATCCTCTTTCTGATTTTCTGATTTTACATAAAACAATGATATTTATTGTTAATGTAACAATGATAAAAAACCACAAAAGGAAATATGACACTTTATTTGGATGCATATAAACATTAATAGTGAATATAACTAAAGTGATACCATAAGAGGCATAGATAGTTTCGTAATTTTTGTTTCGTATCTTGTCTCTCGTCCATAGATAAAATTTTATGAATATATTCTTAAATACCTTCAATACAAAAGATAAAAGTGATTTGAATGTTTCCATTTCTCTTTCTCCAATCGTTATTTCAGATAACGTTTCTGTATTTATGAACCCCGAAGGGGTTGTCTGCTGAAATCCCTCTCCGAAATCCTTCTCGCAGACCAAGGCTCCGTTAGAAGCCGCTGCTTGAATATTATGTTATCGGATGTTCGGCACATCTTCGGAATGCTATCAATAATCTCAATCTATCCTTTATTACTTTACTGTTTCTTTCCTATAGCAATCCATCTTCTGTCTATATCTTCAAATACAAATTCCTTATTGTTATAATCTGTTGTTAATAAGGGTCTTACAATTAAAATTCCTAATTCCCTTAATTTCTTCTCCATTTCCTCTTGATTATCTGTAATGAAATACGCATCATAACCATATCCATGCACTTCTCGATTCGGTACTATAACTTCTTGATTCGATTTGGTTAATACGATCTCAATTTGATCTTTATATAGACAAATGTGTGGCTCCTTTGATTCAAGATAACTGACTGCTCGAAATCCAATTAATTTATAAAATTCCGCTGTTTTGTTCACATTAGTACATGGAAAAATTTGTAGACAGTTAGTAAACATTTCATCCATCCTTCTCATGTTTCATAACAAGATTTTAGAATAGCAGTATTAGAGTTTTTATTGTTGCCCAAATTTCCGATAACGTTCTTGTATTCACGACGTCCCTCTACCTTAAGGTCACGAAGTGACCGGCCGCGATGCGGTTAGGTGGAGGGATGTGTACGCTGATTAATCTTCCCCGAAATGCCTCTCGCGGACCGAGGGGCGAATGCCCCAAAGCGTGAATACGGTGTTAGGTGGAATTATTGCCAACTTTGAGTTCCTTACAATCTTTGATTTCTTCATTAACAGGCACAATCCTCTAAATTGGGAATATCTGATTCTTCCATTGCTTTGTTCGTATCAAAATCAATATAAATTCCTGATATTTTCCCTGTGTTTTTCAATATAGTGAATGTAAGTTCATAATTATCTACCATAAAACTAATATCACTTATTGTTTGAGTTTGAGGCTCTTCGGCAACATCTTTACCGTAAGCAAATTTAATTTTTTCAATAGTATCGCCAACAGAAATGCCTCGTTTTGTTGGCACATTAATCAGATTTATTGAAACAATACGTCCTGATTTAAGGGTTGCATTATATAAGTAGTCGAATCTCAATTCTTCATTTTCCTTATCGGGGTAGGAAACTTGATACCAATCAAAAGACATTCCATTAACTTCACCCGCTGCCCTAATTCTAATATTCTCATTTGTTTCACCAATTGGAATATGTAATTTTGATGTTAGATCTTCCAACGGAGTTTTATTATTCAGAGTTAAACCATTGTAGATCACATCAAGATCAGCACTTGAAATCACTTTAGGACTGGGGTTTGCTATTTCAGTCGATCCATCAGAGGGAGTTTGGTTAATAGATTTATTTTGTAGACTTGGAGTTCCACCAATTGCATTGGATTCAGCTCTTTTACATCCTATCAATATTACAGATAGCATTAATACAATACATATTAATAAAACACAACTTTTTCTTATCATGGGATAATGCCCCCTCTTATTTTATATCCATTAGCAATAATTTCACCTAACGTTCCCTGTATTCACGACGTCTGGCGAAGTCGGATATGTCTGCTGATACCTCTTTGAAATCCACCCTGCAGACCAAGGCTCCTTTAGGAGCCGCAGCTTGAATATTATGTTATATGATGGAATTACTCATTTTATTTTGATTCATCTTTTCTGATGTGTTATCATATTCTTAAATAAAGACCAAGTGCGTCGAACACTTGGTCAGTACAATTGGCTTGGATGGTTTATCCCTTCTTAAGTCATTGGGAATAAAAAACCCACCTTTGGCGGATAACCTTGGGGTGGGTTTTTACTTTCTCTTGTTGTTATTGATGTACGTTAAAAGTGCAAGAATGAGCGTTCCAAATAGCATCATCAGAGTCATCGCATCCTTCACTTCCATGGTTTCACCTCCTTTCGAAGGGAAACCATACCCACCCAAGATTCAATTGTATCTATATTTTACCTTTATTCACACCTGCGCACAAGTGTTCTTATTCTCTTTCTTTTGATCCATATTTGTTTTTTATTTCTATTATATAACGTTATTGTATTCCCGACGTCCATTCTCCTTAGATAGCTCCTATCTTAGGGGAATGGGTGTATCTGTCTGACTAAACTTCTTCGAAAAGGCTCCGGGCAGATCAAGGGCCGAAAGGCACGCAGCGCGAATATTTTGTTATATGAGTTGTGTCTACTTGATTAACCTATAATTTTTTATTCTCGTATTACTATCTTTCCTAATTTATGTCCAAATATTACTAAAGGAATTAATATTAAACCTGATGGTGCATACAATAAAATATCTTTCATAGACACCAGTTCTTCATTTAACATTCTATAAAACAAATACAATGAATACGGCAAAACAACAATTAACCCTGTTATTACTCCTGGAGTATACGATTTAAGATATATTGATTGACCTAGATGCGTAAAAACATGGATAAATAACAAGGAATTCACTCCTACAAACAAAATATAACTATTATGTTCTGCCGCCAAATAGGTAACCGGAATAAAAAATATAAACTCGATAAATACTGCAATTGCAAATTGAGAAGATTTGATGTCAGACATATTTCTAATCATATTACCTAATAAACTTGGAACTAATTTATGAATTCTTTGATAGTTTTTCTTCATCCAAGATTCCACAAATATAATTTCCTCAAAATCATGGATCATAAACACGGCCAGAAATAGCCACATTAAAGAATTCATAGTTATTATCGAATCATCAATAATCATCATTGATCACCTTTTGAATAGTTTTAGCACATTTCATATAACGTCCTTGTGTTCACGACGCCCGACAACGTCGGGTGTGTCCGGCTGCTTCTGCTTCCCCGAAATCCTTCTGTCGGACCGAGGGCGTATGCCCGATGCGTGAGTATTATGTTATATGATGGATCGGCCTTCTTTGAAACCACCTTTAAAAATATGAACTTCTCTGGCCTTTGAGGGTGATCAAAGAACAAATACTACAATTGCAATTGAAATGATCCAAATAGATGGAACACAATTGATTAATATTGTATAAACAGGCTTGATCTTCTTCAGGTATACCCAGGAAAGAATTGAGCATCCAGCAACTGTAACTGGATATAATGTAACTGCAATCATGATTCCGATTCCCCAAAAAGAAATCCCACTATCAAATACCATAAATGATAATCCCCATATCAAAAACCAAGGCACTAGCATTATTGAATATAATACCTGGACAATAATTAAGAATAGTTTCATTAATCTATTCCTTTCAGTTAAAAAAGTGTTTATAACCAAATATCCCCTTTGAAGCGTTTTGAACTAAAACAATAATTAATCAAAAACAATTCTTGGATGAGATCCGATTAATCTGCTTCTTTGAAACTTCTTTTGCACAATTGCCGATCTTTCATATAACGTTCTCGTATTCATGAACCCCGAAGGGGTTGTCTGCTGAAATTCCTTCCCGAAATTCATGACGCAGACCAAGGCTCCGAAGGAGCCGCTGCTTGAATATTATGTTATACGACGGATTCACTTCTTGAATC
>NZ_ASSB01000003.1:0-529 GCF_000520755.1 Paenibacillus sp. 1-18 | reverse complement strand
CACGATGGTCATCTGTCCGAAAGACGACCGGATTGACCCAAGCCGTCTGTATGGCTGGATTCGTGATTACCAGATTACGGTGTTCGAATCGACACCGGCCTTGATCGTACCGTTCATGCAGCATGTGCATGAATACGGACTGGACATGAGCAGTCTGAAGCTGCTGATCACCAGCTCGGACAGCTGCAGCGTGACGGATTACCGGGTGCTGCAAGAACGGTTTGGCGCAGATATCCGCATTATTAACAGCTACGGGGTAACGGAAGCGGCGATTGACTCCAGCTTCTACGATGAAGAGCTGTCGAAGCTGCCAAGCAGCGGCAATGTGCCGATTGGTCAGGCGTGGCTGAACGCACGCTTCTACATCGTGGATAGCCAGCTGAATCCAGTGCCGATCGGCGTACTGGGCGAGCTGTGCATTGGCGGAGCCGGGGTAGCGCGTGGCTACCTGAACCGTGCCGACCTGACGGCCGAGAAATTCGTGGCCAATCCGTATGTGCCGGGTGAACGATTGTATCGCACAGGCGAC
>NZ_ASSB01000002.1:0-824 GCF_000520755.1 Paenibacillus sp. 1-18 | reverse complement strand
CCTGTTACGCGAACCTGGAAACCACACATGGCGTGCGGTCTTCTTTTACTATTTACTCCTATTATTGATATCCTGTTACTGCTTGCGGTGTTCATCACGGTGAGCAGCGGCATGGAGATTACGACCGCTACTGGCCTGGCGGCCTGCTATTTTGGCATTACGGTAGCATTTGGTCATAGGTTAATTAAATGGGCAGATATGCAGTTCTCTCATTGGTTTGGTAAGGGGCCGAAGCCTGAACGCAAGTATGGTGCTGCTCATGCAAAAGAGGAACGGATTGGTTGGTTGCTTCACCTCTTGGGCTGGGCCATCGGCAACGGTCTGTTGCTCGCCATCATTGTGTATGTAGATGATCCACAGCGTACGGTTTCTTTGGAGGGCATTATGACAACATGGGCACTCGTTCTGGCAATCGACTTTATTGTCTCCTTTAGCTATACCTTGTCTCCAAGGAAACATAAGGCGTAGCCTCAGGGATATAAGGCTTCACACTTGGATGAAATAAGGCCGGTCACTCAGGATGTTCGAATCGGGAGGGTCGTTGATGGTAAAAAATAAAGTTGTCACTTCCGGTAGTTTGATGAGTCCGTCGCTATCTGTGGAATAGTCCTGCCAATCCTCATGAATTTTAAAGTTAATTCTTGCAATTGCCTAAAACGTCTATTGTTTAACTTTGGCAACTAACATGATAATATTCCAGAAATGATTACATATGTCTATATATAGACATACGCAATTAAGTTATTTTTTGTTGAAAATGTAAAAAAAGAAAGGTGGTTTCTGTGACAACGCTGCTGAGTGGTAAGAACATTTTGATTATGGGG
>NZ_ASSB01000001.1:0-1827 GCF_000520755.1 Paenibacillus sp. 1-18 | reverse complement strand
TAGAGCGGCATGAAACTTTTTTACCTTCTATGGCGGAACTGATCCATCGTTTGCCTTCACTGAATGTGTATAGCATTCTAACGGCTTGTATCTGTCTCGCCGCCCTGATTTGGGTGCCTAAAAAGTGGCCCAAGGTACCGGGGTCACTGGTCGGCTTACTCTTGTCAACATTGGTAGCCGCCTGGCTTTTTCCGGGGCAGGTGGCTACCATCGGCTCTGCTTATGGGGCCATTCCTGCTTCTTTGCCTGAACTGCATATTCCAGCGCTGACTTGGGACTTGATCGTGAAGCTATTGCCATCGGCACTCGTAATTGCGATGCTGGGTGCTATTGAATCTCTGCTATCAGCAGTGGTAGCTGACGGAATGACGGGTACAAAGCATAACAGCAATCGCGAACTGGTTGGCCAAGGGATAGCTAATTTGCTGACACCGCTGTTTGGCGGCATTCCTGCGACCGGCGCAATTGCCCGCACCGCCACAAATATCCGCAACGGTGCGGTTTCTCCTATGTCAGGCATCGTGCATGGGTTCGTTGTGTTCCTCATTCTGGTGCTTTTTGCTCCTTATGCATCCAATATTCCGTTGGCAAGTATGGCTCCGGTATTGATGATCGTGGCCTGGAATATGAGTGAGCGCAAGCATTTTGCACATATTCTCAAGACGCGGACAGCGGATTCTATCGTGCTGGTCGTCACCTTTCTGCTGACCGTTTTTACGACGCTGACCACAGCTGTTGAGGTGGGGCTGATTTTGGCGGTAGTGCTGTTCGTCAAACGTATGAGCAGTACACTTTCGGTGAATAAGGTACTGCCTGATCCTTCTGTAAAACATGAAAAAGTCGGCGCACATATGGTCACAGAACAGCATGATTGCCCACAGGTGGCCATTTATAATGTGGAAGGTCCGCTGTTTTTTGGTGCAGCTTCTGTATTGGAAAGCTCAGGAATGGGGGGCAAGGCTGATCGCCAACAAGGGATTTTGTTGCTGCGGATGGGTAAGGTCCCTTTTATGGACATGACGGGAGAAGCCAATTTTACCGTATTAATTCAGAAATACCGACAGTTTGGCGGAACAGTGCTTGTGTCGGGGCTTCAGCCTCAACCGCAGGCATTACTACAGAAAACCGGATGCTACGACATGATTGGACAAGAGCATTTTTTCGAACACACCGGAGAAGCGATTACAGCAGCCCTTGCACTGGTGAATCAGAACCAATGTTTTGGATGCAGGCAAATGGCTTTTCGGGAATGTGGCACCCTGTGCCGCAAATCGCAAGAACAGCAGGGAGGAGCAGGCTTGCATAAACCAGCCGCACAGTCCAAGTCTTCCTTTCCTGATAGTGCTGTTTCAGTTTCGATATCCGTAAATAGCGGCAGCTAGCGCGTTTCTGGATTTGCTACCGAATGCCGAATAATCTCTTCTATTTCCCGATACAAGCGCACAGGCAAGACTCGCACGCGCTTGGAAAATGGAAGAGATTTTTTTCTGCTTAAAGAAAAAAAGGAATAAAATTCAAAAAAATGCTTGAATATCTGATTTTATGACACTATACTAGATTCAAAAGATACCAAGTTTCACATTGTTTTGTTTTAAATTGTATTTTAATATACGAATAATAAACTCCTCGATAACTTCTAGTTTTTTTACCCTACCTTTTTCTTCATTTTTTCTCTTACTTTCTTCGAGATTTATTCACATTTTCCATACCCTATTATCGCTCTCAGCGGTCTGCACCAAGGGTTCGTTCATCTCAGAATGAAGGCCTATGGATATCACCCCGGCATCTATATTTTTTTAATTTCAAAATGCGAGGTCTAACTCCACC